>DASUDU010000364.1:0-4386 GCA_036275435.1 Usitatibacteraceae bacterium
TGGGCCGCAAGGTCTACAACTTCCGCTGCTATTACTGCCACGGCTACTCCGGCGATGCGAAAACCGTTGCATCGGCCGTGCTCATTCCCCCGCCGCGCGATTTCCAGTCGACGCCGGCGGCGACCCTGCCGGTTACGCGCATCGAGCAGGTGGTGCGCCAGGGCGTTCCCGGCACGGCGATGGCCGCGTTCCGCGACGTCATTAGTGAGCGCGAAATCCAGGCGGTTGCACGCTTCGTGCGCAGCGAGTTCCTTGAGCGCCGCGCCCGCAACACCCGTTATCACACTGCGGAAAACGGCTGGCCGGACCACGACCGGCGCCATGCCGATGCGCTGCCGTTCGCGCGCGGCGAAATCGCGCTTTCCGTGCCACCGGAACAACTGCCTGCGCATCAGCGGCGCGGCCGCCAGACCTATGTCACGCACTGCATTACCTGCCATGACCGCGGAAGCGGCAACGCAGACGGCCCGGTGTGGTCGCGCAAACCGTGAGCGGCGGCACTAGAATGCAGGTCGCGGGAATCAGGGTCTGACCGAGGCGATCAGCGCGTTTGCAAACGCGGCCCAGGCCGCAGACTCGCCGACCACCATGCGCAAGGGCTGCGAAGCGACGATCAGCACCCCGCCCCAGAGGGTCGCCGGGTGAATCCTGCCCAGGGTCTTCCAATCGAAGAGGACCATCGGCAACAGGAACAGGTCGACGCCCAGGTCGGTGAGCGTGAAACGCCCCTCCACGATCGGCTGCGCCATGTCTGCGAACGGAAATCGCACGACCGCGGCGTCGAGCAGGCCGATGGTCGCGAGCAGCATGCAACGCTTGTGCACCTGCGATTGGCGGCGCAGCGCGATGGCCAGGACGACAAAGCCGGCGAACAGCGCAATGTCGGTCAGCGGCACCACCAGAAAACGCTCGGGCGGAACCGGCACGCCGAGAAAGCCGCCCGGCCGCGCCGCCGCAAGCAGCGAGGCATAAACGCCGGCCATCAGGACCGCCAGCGCGAGCAGCGCGCCAAGCCAGCCGAGGCGGCGGTGCAATGCGGGCTTGCGCAAGGCGATGAGCACCGGCTGCGCAACCAGCAGCAGCATCCAGGCCACGAACAGCGAGCCATGCACGGAATAGAAGTAGCGCTCCGCCGGCGCCAGGTGCGAGACCTCGGGAAACAGTGGCTTGAGAAAAAACGTCCGCGCAAAACCCAGCACCACCGCCGCCAGCATCAACAACGCCATTCCCAGATAGAAATTGCGTTCGCGAATCCAGACCTCGCGCGATTGCGGCGTTGGCATGCGGCGTTCCCCCAGCAAACTCGGACGGCCAGGTTGCGCTACGCCAACCCCGCCGGATCGCCGTGAAGTATCGCCGAAACCTGCTCTCCGGTCACCGGCCGGGAAAACAGGAACCCCTGAAACTCACCGCAGTGGATGTTCGAAAAGAACTGCGCCTGCAATTCGGTCTCGATGCCTTCGGCGACCACGGTGATCTGCAAGGCGCGCGCCAGTTCGCCGATGGCGATCGCAACCTGCTGGTCGCGAACACCACCCTCGATGCCGGTGACAAAGCTCTTGTCGATCTTCAGGTAATCGACGTCAAAGTGACGCAGGTAATTGAGCGAGGAGTACCCCGTCCCGAAGTCGTCAATGGCGATGCGAACGCCCAGCGCCTTGAGCGCGGCAATCGTCGCGCGGGTCTGTTCCATGTTGCTGATCAACATCGATTCCGTCAACTCGAGCTCGACCAGGTTGGCGCCAATGCCGGTTTCGGCGATCACGTCGCGCACCACGCCGACAAACGCCGGGTTGCGAAACTGCACGGCGGAGACATTGACCGAGATGCGCAGCGCGCCGTCGCCGCCTTCGTGCCAGCGGCGCGCCTGGGCGCAGGCGGTGCGCAGCACCCATTCTCCAACCCGGTTCATCATGCCACTTTCTTCCAGGATGCCGATGAATTCCCCCGGTGCAACCAGGCCCCGCTCCGGGTTTTGCCAGCGCAGCAACGCCTCGAGGGCGACGATGCAGCGCTGCTTCGTATCGTAGCGCGGCTGGTAATGGAGGACGAATTCGTTGTCGCGATGCGCCTTTTTCAGCGCCGCTTCGAGGCCCAGACGGTTCACCGCGCGGCGGTTCATGTCGCGGCGGAAGAACGCATAGTTGCCGCGGCCGGACTCCTTGGCGCTGTACATCGCCGCATCGGCGTGCTTGAGCAGTTCATCGGCGCTGTCCCCATCGCCGGGAAACACGGCAATGCCGATCGACGCATCGACGCTCACCTCGTGCTCATGGATTGAGATCGTTTGCCCGACCGCATCGAGCACCCGGTCCGCCACGTGCGCCGCGTCCTCCGGAGGGACCACATCCTGCAGGATGATGGTGAATTCGTCGCCGCCCATGCGAAACAGCAGGTCGCTGTTGCGCAGGTTGGCGCGAATGCGCCGCGCCACCTCGACCAAGAGCGCATCCCCGGCGGCGTGCCCGAGGCTGTCGTTGACCATCTTGAAGCGATCGAGATCGACAAACAACAGCGCACAGGAAACACCCTTGCGCGATGCCATGCTGATGGTTTCGCCCAGGCGCTCGCCAAAATAGGCCCTGTTGGGCAGGCCGGTCAGCACATCATGGTAGGCCAGATGGCGCACCTCCTGCGCCTGCGCCTCGCGTTCCTGCTCTTGCCGGGAAATGATCGCGTCGGCCTTGCGCACCACCGAGAACAGGAACAGGTAAAGGGTCGCCAGCAGCGCGAGGACGACTCCTGCCACTTGCCACTGCGCCTTTTCCTCCTGAACCAGCAGGTCCGTCACATCGGAATACACCTCGAACACGCCTTCGGGAGTGCCGTCTGCGGCCGGCCGCACCGGAATGTAGGAAAAGATCAGGTTGCGATTGGAAATGACCCCTTCGAAAGAGTCGAATTTCTCGCGGAAGACGATTTGGCTGACTGTCTTTCCAGCCAACGCGCCGCGAAATCCGGCATTGCCGCTCTTGTCCTCGCCGACCTGCTTGTCGTCGGTCGAAAACACGGTCAGGCCCGAGCGATGGTAGATCTTCACCTTCGCCACCTTGGTGCCGGCCATCTTGATGCGCACCTCGTTGTTCAGGCGCGGGAATACCGGGTCGGCGATCAGGTCGCCTCGTGTCCGGCCGCCGGCCGACATGATGAAGCCGCGATAGTCATCCCACATCGAGTTGGCGAACGCCCGGGTCAGGTCCGCATTGGCGCGCCCTTCATGCTCCACCAGTTGGCGGATCGACAACTCGCGGTAGGTCAGGAACAGACAGATCGTGACGATCACCGTCCCGATCAGGCTGGCCAACGAAAAGAATCGGGTCAGCCGGAACGGCTTGACGGGGACCTGCAGGTGCAGGGGAGGATTCGCGGCCATTTGCATGAGTTCTGGAGTGGGCAATCCCTCGGAAGCTGCAGTGCTTTTGCCAACACATCGCGGTGACAACGATCAATGCCCCACTAAGCGTTCCATTTCGACCAGCCGCATGGAATGCACATCCGCTGTCGCGATTCAACTGTATCACTCAGGAGAGCCCCCGCAAGGGCGAAATGTACGGCTGCCAGAAAAAGACACAAACATTTTGCAAAACTGGTGGTTTCCCCTAGGGGTGCCCAACCTGCAGCTGGACTGTGCCCGAATGCACGCGGCCCGGAAACACAACCGTGCAGACAATCCCGCGCAAGCAATGGCCCGGCCTGCCGCCGCAAGGAACCATGCTACCCTGCCCGACGGTCCGCTCCGGGGCCGGCTGACGCAGGAGGGGCGCACCATGGCAGGGATCTACATTTGCGAATCGGTCAATATCGTCGACAACAATTTCACGGCCGATTCGCGCAACAAGGATGGCAAGCGCGTGGTCATGTTCGACGCGCGACGCGCGCTTGAGCTGTACCTGTTCACCTCGCACATCCTGCAGATCGAGGCGGTTGTCGATTCATCCAATGCGGCCGAACGCGGCGTGATGACGATGAGCTCGGGCATCCGCTACATCACCGCTCGGGGCGCAGCGGCCATCTGCGGCGACCTGGCCAAACAGGCCGCGTAGGCGCAACGGCGGGACACGGCGCGCACCTCGGCTACAGCCAGCGTCGCTCCAGCGCATAGCCTGAAGCCAGCGCGAAAACGTCACGCAATTGCCGTTGCGGCAACCCCGGGTCTTGGCCGGACCCGGCCGGTTCCGTCGCCTCAAGCGGCACGTACCCTACACTATCGCCATGAAAATCCCCAAACGGCTGGAACCGCTGATCGAAGATGGCCTCATCAGCGGCGTGGTGCGACAACTCATGAGCGGCAAGGAGGCGATGGTGTTCGTGGTGCGCCGCGACAATGCGCCCGCCTGCTGCGCCAAGGTCTACAAAGAAGCCAACAAACGCGCCTTCCGTCAGGCG
>DASUDU010000365.1:0-5269 GCA_036275435.1 Usitatibacteraceae bacterium
CAACGCTTCGCGCGTGCGATGGGACACCCGCCTTTCGATCCGGTCACGCCGGCCCGTCATTCTGATTGGGTTTCAAAGAAGCAAACACTGCAAGTCGGTGTGGGCACCCATCCTGCGTCAGCGACCCGGATTCGCGAGTTCCTGCGTCACCACCCGGAGTATGCGGGCGGAACGATTGGTGCAGTCGCCCTCGACCGATACGGCGTGCTTTGTGCCGCGACATCCACCGGGGGCGTCACGCTGAAGATGGCCGGACGCGTCGGCGACACGCCCCTGCCCGGCTGTGGCAACTATGCGGTGCCGCATGCCGCGGCTTCTGCGACCGGCACAGGCGAATACGTCATTCGAAGCCTTGCAACACGTGAGATCGCTGACCGCGTTGCGCAGGGTCGTTCACTGCAGTCAAGCGTCGCGGGAGTGTTGGATCTGCTCGGACGCGAATTCGACGCCGATGTCGGGTTCATTGCCCTTGATGCGAACGGGATCGTGTGCGGAGCGCACCGCACACCGCACATGCCCCACGCGTGGTTCAGCGGTGATTCGGCAATTGTTGCGAAAATGCATGCCTGAATCCCGCTTCAATCGTGGTGCCGGCGGCTATCGGCTGGAAGCGCCCTCGTTGACTTGGCGCATCGCGTGCAACGCGCCTGAGGACAGCAAGACACCGATGGTTACCGCGCCAATGCCGAGATAGTCAATTGGACGTGGCCACTCTCCGAGCAGGGGAATGGCGCTCAGCATTGCCAATACCGGCACCAGGGATGCAAAACTGGCTCCCAACGATGCGCCCAGAATCGCCACTGCCCGCGCATACGCAAACAGCGACACGATGCTGACCAGGATGCCTTGATAGATGGTCTGGATGAGGATCGCATCGAGCGGGGCGTCGCCGATTCGATGGGGAAGCAGGAGCGCGTAGACCGGCAGATAGGCTGCTGCGCCGATCACCGATACCACGGCGGCGGCATGCAAAGGGGAAAATCCGGATTGTGAAGCGGCACGCATTGCAACCGTAAAGGTCGCCCAGCACATCGCCGCAGCGATAAACAACAGATGACCGCGCCAATGCCCGGAGTCCAAATCGAACAAGGCACTTCCCAGGAAGATGAAGATCCCGAGCGGGATCAGCGCAAGCCCCCAACGCCGGGCAGGATCGATCCGCTCCTTCAGGAACGCGATGGCGAGCAGCGCAGTCCACAGCGGCATCGTCCCGGGGATCAGGGCGCCGGCATGCGCCGCCGGTGCAAACTGCAAGCCGCTGGACGCGATCAGCACGTATGGGACCCCAGCGCAGCTGACGATCAACAGCCAACGCCCAGGTCCGACTTTGTCCAGGCCCCATCCGCGCCTGAAGATCACTGGCAGAAGCAATACCCCGGCACAGGCAAATCGCAATGCGGCGATATCGTAGGGGCTGAGTGAGGTCGTTACGCCAAAGCGGGTCAGAAGGATCCAGCCGACCCAGATGGAAATGGCGAACAGGCCCCATGCCGCCCCCGACAGATATCGTGCATGGGATAGTGCGTTTGCTTCCTGCAAAGGGGACCTGACAGCCGGATCGAGGTGAGGGGGCGAACAGCGCAATGACGCTGCCGGATTGTATCGTGGCGCTTTGCCGACATGCGATCGGGCCGCCGCGAATTCGCCCGAACCGGGCTTAGAATCCGGCCATGAACGAACAGCCTTGGAAAATCCCGGTTTCCACGCTTGTCGTGGTTCATACTCCCGAGGCGGAAGTCCTGCTAATCGAGCGGGCGGATCGGCCGGGATATTGGCAATCGGTCACGGGAAGCCAGGATGCCGGCGAGACACTGACCGAAACCGCGATCCGCGAAGTTGCCGAGGAAACCGGCATTCGCGCAGCGGACCATGTGCTTTCGGACTGGCATCGCGAAAACGTGTACGAGATATTTCCGGTCTGGCGGCACCGCTATGCACCGGGTGTCACCCACAATACGGAGCACGTCTTCGGCCTGCTGGTACCGTCGCGGCTGCCGGTCGTGCTTCGACCCGAGGAACACCTGCAGCACGTCTGGCTGCGCGCGGACAAGGCAGCGGAACTTTGTTTTTCCTGGTCCAACCGCGAGGCGATTCTGGAAGTGCCGAAACGCCTTGCCGTGACGGGCGCGGCTTGAAATGGGCCGCTCGATCAACATTGCCACGCTCAATATCCACAAGGGGCTGTCGCCGCTGAATCGCCGTCTGGTGATTCACGAGATCAAGGAAGAACTGCACTCGCTCGACAGCGACATCCTGTTTCTTCAGGAGGTCCAGGGTGAACATGCCACGCGCGCCGCGCGCTTTGCCGAGTGGCCGGCGATTTCGCAGCACGAGCACATCGCCGACGGACGCTACCGCGATATCGTCTACGGCGTGAACGCGCAGCATCGCCATGGCCATCATGGGAATGCCATCATTTCCGCATTCCCTGTGGTCAACTGGACCAATCGCAATGTTTCGCACCATCGCTTCGAACAGCGCGGCCACCTATTGGCGCGCATCGAAATACCGGGATGGCCGCGTCCCCTCACCTGCGCTTGCGTCCACTTGGGCTTGCTCCAGTCAAGCCGCAACATGCAGGTGCAGCGCCTCACCGAACTGCTTGCCGAGTGCGCAGCCCCGGATGACCCACTCATCGTTGCCGGGGACTTCAATGACTGGCGGTTCCGCAAAAGCGGCGTGAGCGGGATGCTGTTCTCCGCGTTGGGGCTTTGCGAAGCGTTCGAGGTGCTGCACGGCCGCCCAGCGCGAACCTTCCCGGCATTGCTGCCGCTGCTGACACTTGACCGCATCTATGTGCGCGGCCTGGAGGTTTGCTCGGCACGCAGAATCGCCAAAGGTCGCACGCATGGATCCGGCGGACTTTCCGACCACGCCGGCCTGTTTGTCGAATTGCGCCCGCAATGATCGGCCTGACCGGAATTCGCGCGGTCGATGGCAACCGGATTGCCTTGCTCAAGAACGGCGCGGAGTTCTTTCCCGCATTGATCGCGGCGATCGATGGCGCCGAGAGTGACGTTCGGATCGAGACCTATATTTTCCGCGATGATCGCAGCGGCAAGGCGGTTGCCGAGGCTCTGGCGCGAGCGGCACAGCGCGGTGTTGCCGTCCGGGTGATGGTCGATGGAGTCGGGTCGCATGAAACCCCGGTGGACTTTCTTGATTCCCTGGCGCGCGCCGGTGTGCATTTGCTGGTGTATCGCCCGGAGCGGCGGCGCTTTCACCTGAGTCGCATGCGGCTGCGCCGCAATCACCGAAAAATCGCCTTGGTCGACGGGCAGATCGGCTTTGTCGGTGGCATCAATATCATCGACGATCTGAACGGCTCGCTGTCGCCGTATCCGCGATACGACTACTCGGTACGGATCGAGGGGCCGGTGCTTGCCTCGTTGTACCCGGTGGTGCACAGCACCTGGAGAAACGTGGCGTTGCGCGACTGGCAGATCCGCGACCTGCATGACCCGCCCATCCAGGTTCCGGCAACGCCGGCAGGGGAACAACGCGCCGAGTTCGTGATTCGCGACAACCTGCGGTTTCGTCGCAGCATTGAAAAGCACTACCGCGAGGCGATCATTGCCGCCCGCGAGCGCGTTCTGATTGTCTGCCCGTACTTCCTGCCGGGGCGCGGCTTCCGGCGGGTACTGATCAAGGCCGCCCGCCGGGGGATTCGCGTGACGATTCTGTTGCAAGGCCGGGCGGACCATCCACTGCTGCAACTGGCGACTCGGGCGCTCTATGCGCGGCTGCTATCCGAAGGCATCGTCATCGCCGAGTATCAGCGAAGCATGCTTCATGGCAAGGTGGCGACGATCGACGATCGCTGGGCCACGGTCGGATCGAGCAACCTCGATCCATTCAGCCTGTTTCTCAACCGCGAGGCCAACATCGTAGTCTGGGACGCCGAATTTGCACGCACGCTGCGCGACTCCGTCGAAAAGGAAATTGAAAGCGGGGCATTGATTTGCGAACGTGCGGCTTGGGAGCGGCGTCCGCTTTGGGAGCGCGTCAAGTGTTGGCTCGCCTTTGGCATCGCACGCTGGGCAGCCGGTCTGGTCGGCTATTCGCGCTACTGGCAATAACCGCCGCCTTGGCGACGGGTCAAAACTCCTTAACTGGCAAGGCGTTTAAGGCCAAATCGTCCGGAACGACGCGCCAGTCAAAGAGTTTTCGCTCTTGTCCGATTGCGCACGTCGCTGGACCAACCGTGGTCAGCCACTCCGACGGTTGGCACTCGCGCCGCGAATCAGCGTTCCGACCCCTTCATTGGTCAGCACCTCCAGCAGCAGCGCATGCGGCACACGCCCGTCGATGATGTGCGCGGTCTTGACACCGTTGCGGACCGCATCGAGTGCAAAGTCGATCTTGGGGATCATTCCGCCGGATATCGTGCCGTCGGCAACCAACTGGCTGATCCTGGCTGGGGTCAATCCGGTCAAGACCTCACCATTCTTGTCAAGCACGCCCTTTGTGTTGGTGAGGATCACCAGCTTTTCTGCCTGCAGCGCAACGGCGAGCTTTCCGGCGACCACGTCGGCGTTGATGTTGTAGGCGGTTCCCTTCTCGTCGACTCCGAGCGGAGCGATGACCGGAATGAAGTCCTGCGTATCGAGCAAGTCGATGATTGCTGTATCGATCCTGACCACCTCACCCACAAGGCCGATGTCGATCTTCTTGCGCTTGTTGTCCTTGGAAGTGATCGTCATCTTGCGCGCGTGGATGAAGTTCCCGTCCTTTCCGGTCAGGCCGACCGCCTTGCCCCCTGCCTTGTTGATCAGCGTCACGATCTCCTGGTTGACCAGGCCACCCAGCACCATTTCAACCACATCGAGCGTCTCGTCGTCTGTGACACGCATTCCCTGGATGAATTCGCCCTGCTTGCCGATGCGCTCGAGAAGGCTGTTGATCTGCGGCCCGCCGCCGTGAACCACGACCGGGTTCATTCCGACCAATTTGAGCAGCGTGATGTCTTCGGCGAAATCCTCCTGCAGGGCAAGATCGGTCATCGCGTTGCCGCCGTACTTGACCACGATGCTTTTGTCCCAGAAGCGCTGCAGGTAGGGAAGCGCCTCGATCAGCACTTCCGCCTTTTGCGCAGAACTGATACGGGGGGCAGCGGCTTCGAGTTTGGCGATCGTTTTCTCGGGATTGGCCTTCTTTCTTGGCATGGGTGACCTCGGGTGTCAGGATGGAATCAGGCGTGTTCGGGTTTCGTTTCGCGGGAAAGCAGTTGCTTGAGCGCTGCACGGGGTTCGGCGCCGTCGAACAGGAT
>DASUDU010000366.1:0-3726 GCA_036275435.1 Usitatibacteraceae bacterium
TTTCCGACGTCGATCGGCGCCAACCCCCAATTGTCGATTTACGCCTTGGCGGCGCGCAATGCGACGGCACTGGCAGGCAGCTTGCGCGCGGATACCCGACCAACGGTCTAGCCGATTGCCGGGGCGGTTGACGCCATGCGGCCGGCCAACCGCATAATGCCGGTTTTGCCCGGAGCAACACATGAACGAGAACAAGAGCCCGGCTGCGCGCGCGACCGAAACCGCGACGCCCCCCACGCCGCCGCCCGCAGACCGCCTCTCGACCAGCCGCCACAGCGTGCGCATCGACGGCAAGACGGTCAACTACACCGTCACCTGCGGCACCGTGGTGTTGCGCGAGGACAGCGAAAAGGACGGCAACCGCGAGGCCGAGCGCCCGCGCGCATCGCTGTTTTTCATCGCCTACACCAAGGATGGCGTCAAGGACCCGGCCAAACGGCCGCTGACATTTTCGTTCAACGGCGGCCCCGGGTCGTCCAGCGTCTGGCTGCATCTCGGCGTGCTCGGGCCGCGTCGCGTCGAACTCGACGACGAAGGCAATGCGCCGCCGCCGCCCTATCGGCTCACCGACAATGAGTATTCGCTGCTCGGCGAATCCGACCTGGTATTCATCGACCCGGTCGGTACCGGCTACAGCCGCATGCTTGATGGCGAGAAGGTCGGCGAGTACCACAATTTCCAGCGCGACCTGGACAGCGTCGGCGAATTCATCCGCCTATACACGACGCGCAACCTGCGCTGGGCCTCGCCGAAGTTCATCGCGGGCGAATCGTACGGCACGACGCGCGCGGCGGGGCTGTCCTCGCACCTGCAGGAAAAGTACGGGATGTACGTCAACGGCCTGATGCTGTTTTCGACCGCGCTGGATTTTTCGACCTTCCGCTTCATGCAGGGCCACGACCTGGCCCACGTGCTGTTCCTGCCGACCTACGCGGCAACGGCCTGGTACCACGGCAAGATCGACCCGACACTGCGCAAGAAGCCGCTGCGCAAGGTGCTTGACGAGGTCGAGGCCTTCGCGGAAACCGACTACGCGCTGGCGCTGTTCCTCGGCGACAAACTCGCCGGCGGCAAGCGCGCGGAGATCATTGCGCGGCTGTCGCGCTATACCGGCTTGTCCGCCACCTACCTGGCTTCGACCAACCTGAGGGTGCAGATCCACCGCTTCTGCAAGGAACTGCTGCGCGCGGAACATCGCACCGTCGGGCGCCTAGACAGCCGCTTCAAGGGCATCGACCGCGATGCCGCGGGGGAGAATTTCGAATCCGACCCGGCGCACACCAACCTCGACGGGGCCTATGCGGCATGCATCAACGATTACCTGCGCCGCGAACTGAAGTTCGAGTCCGACACGCCCTACACCATGATCTCGCGGCTCTACATGACCTGGGATTACGGCGCGTCCAACCAGTACCTCAATGTCGCCGAGTCTCTGCGCAAGGCGATGTCGAACAACCCGCACATGAAGGTCTATGTCGGCTCCGGCTACTACGACCTGGCCACGCCGCATTTCGCCAGCGATTACGTGATCAACCACATGGCGCTGGACAGGAGCCTGCGCGCCAACCTCGACATCCATTACTACGAGGCCGGGCACATGATGTACGTACACAAGCCTTCGCTGCAGGAGCAGGCCAAGCACTTGCGCGCATTCGTGCGCAACGCCTCCTGACGAGGCCTTTTAGCAGAAACTCCAGATCTGTCGTGGTTTTCCGGGCGAAAACGCCCGGAAAACCACGACAGGCAACGACCTTGCTGCCTGCTACTCCTTGTTGATCCACGCCGCCAGCACACCGATCGCCAGCATCCCGACGGTGTCGAACACCACCTGCTGGGCCACCAGGTCCGACGGCAGGCGCATCACCGCGAAGTAGATCAGGTAGAGCGGGATTGTCGACACCACGGAGATGGCCGCGCCGAACTTCAGCCCCTGCAACACGATCGGCTTGCCGGCCTCGCGGCCCTGCCGGTAGATCCAGGTCAGGCCGATGCCGATCAGCAGGTGGGCGAGCAGCATGAATCCGAAGTAGCCTTGCGACTCCGATTCGGAA
Organism: Usitatibacteraceae bacterium; assembly: GCA_036275435.1. Lineage (GTDB taxonomy): Bacteria > Pseudomonadota > Gammaproteobacteria > Burkholderiales > Usitatibacteraceae > UKL13-2. The sequence goes on from DASUDU010000366.1 coordinate 2,052, forward strand.
CGATACAGACTGGGCAGCCGGGCATAGTCGTTGCGCAGCAGCAGGGCGTGAACGACGAATCCTTCCATCAGCGCGGCCACCGCCAGCACCAGCGACGAAATCACGAACTTCTTGTTCATGGGTACCTCCTCGGTTCGGGGTGCCGCTGATGTTATGCCGCGCCGCGCCGGCTCACAAGGCGCGAAAGACCACTATTTGAGTATGCCTTTGCCGGCCGCATCGCCCCACAATTCCTTGAGCCGCGCATCGCGCCCGCAGTTGTTGCGGTAGAACTTGTAGCGCACCGGGTTCTTCAGGTAATAGTCCTGGTGGTAATCCTCGGCCGGGTAGAACGTCGTCGCAGCGGTGATCTCGGTCACGATCGGCGCCTTGAGCACGCGGCGCTTTTCCAGTGCCGCCTTCGAGGCCTCGGCCGCCTTGCGCTGCGCCTCGTCAACGTAAAAAATGCCGCTGCGGTATTGCGTGCCGTGGTCGCAGAACTGCGCATCCTTTTGCGTCGGGTCGATGTTGTGCCAGAACACGTCCAGCAGCTTTTCGACGCTGACGCGCGTCGGGTCGAAGACGATTTCAACGGCCTCGGTGTGTCCGGTCGTGCCGCTGGAAACCTCGCGGTAGGTCGGGTCCTTCTTTGTGCCCCCGATATACCCGGAGGTCGTTGAGACCACGCCGGGAAGGATGTCGAACGGTCCCTCCATGCACCAGAAGCAGCCGCCGGCAAGCACGATGCGGGCCTGCTGGGCCGGCTTGGCCGGACTGCCGCTGCCCTGCGCCCAGGCGTTGCCAGGACCGGCCAGCAGGGCCGCGCAAACGGCAAGGAAACGGAAGAAATTCAATGGCAGGAAATCGGTCACGGGATGCTCCGGTTCTTTGTGGAATCGATGGGTCGGCGCAGCGCGAATTGCCTTGCAGCGCCGGCTTGAAGTGTACGACCAGGCACAGGGACTGGATGTTTCCGTTATGCTGGTTTTTTACGCCGATTCCGGAGTCCGCCGATGCGCACCCACGCGTTCCGCCTGGTCAATGTGTTTGCCGAATCGACCTTCGGCGGCAACCCGCTGTGCGTCTTCGAATCCGGCAGCGGCCTGTCGGATGCGGAAATGCAGGCCCTGGCGCTGCAATTCAACCTGTCGGAGACCACTTTCCTGCTGCCCTCGCAATCGGCCGATGCGCGGGTGCGCATTTTCACGCCGGGCTTTGAAATGGCCTTTGCCGGCCACCCGACGCTCGGCAGCGCGCATGTGGCGCGATCACTGGGTTTGGGCTCGGATGCGCTGCGGCTCGAAATGAAGGCAGGGATCATCCCGGTTCGATCGGCTGCGGACCGCTGGACGCTCACGGCCAACGCGCCGAGCATCCGGCCGGCGGAATGGTCCGGGCCGCAACTGTCGGCCATGCTGGGCCTCGACGCCGGCGACGTGCTGCCGGGAGCGCGCTGGGTTGATACCGGCTCGGAGCAGCTGATCGTGCCGCTGGCCGACGCCGCAGCCGTGCGCCGCGCAGCGCCACAGCGCGAGGCCCTGCTCGCCGTGGCCAGCAACATCGGCCGCTCCATGGCCTATGTGTTTGCCCGCGAGGATCGCGAGCGGATCGTTTCGCGATTTTTCTTCATCAAGCACAGCGGCCTGGCCGAGGATCCGGGCACCGGCTCCGCGACGGCGAACCTCGGCGGCTGGCT
>DASUDU010000367.1:0-8617 GCA_036275435.1 Usitatibacteraceae bacterium
TCTCGGCCAGCGCCATGCGCGCATACCAGGCGGCGACGCCCTTGGGGCTGATCACCTGCTTTTCGTGGATTCCGCGCATGCGGTAGATGCCCGCCGACGGTTGCTGATTGGCGGCCAATTGCTCGTCCGGGGTGCGCGGCCTGCGCGTGTCGTCGCCGCCGACCTTGTCGAACAGGCGCTTGACGCGCGTGGCGAGTTCGTCGACGTTTTCGACGCTGCCGCGCCGCGTGCGGGTGTCGAACTGCACCAGCACCGGCAAGCCCTCCTCGATGGAGGCCCGAATTAGGCGCTCGCCGGCGTGGCCACGGATCGGGAACGGCATGCGGGCCACCTCCCATTCCGCGTTGTCCACGCGTCGCAGCCAGCGAAAGCGCAGCACGCCGTTGTCGTTGGTCAGGACTTCGATATCCACGCCGCCGTTGCTGACGAACTTGACTTCGTCCTTCGTACCCTCGGTTTCGCGCACCGATTGCTGATACTGATAACGCGCCTTTTCGCCTGGCATCCACGCCGCAGCCGGTGTCAGCGCTGACGGCAAGTCCTGTGCGCGCAGGGACAGGCACGCCAGACTGGCCAATGCGAGCAGGATGGGGGCAAGCGCTCCGTGCACCAGCCGTCTTGTTGGTTGCCCGCGCATTGCTTGCCCCTCCTTGAAATCGCCAAGTACCGACCGCAGATTCATGCCGAGCGATGCTACCATTGGCGCAGTTGCAGTTATTGGGGCGCGATTGGCGCCATGGACACCATGAACGAAATCACCATCCACAAGTCCCTCGACGTCAAGGGCCTGAACTGCCCCTTGCCGATCCTGCGCGCCAAAAAAGCCTTGGCCGACATGAGCAGCGGCCAGGTGCTGCGCGTGATCGCCACCGATCCGGGGTCGGTGAAGGATTTTGCCGCGTTCTGCAAGCAGACCGGCAATCCGCTGCTGTCGACGAGCGAAACGCCGGCGGAATTCACCTTTGTGATTTCCAAGCGCTGAGAGTCGCAAGGCAGACTCCAATACAGGCGGGGAATTCCCGGGCAAAACGGCCGGAAAGCCACGCCAGTCAACGACTTTTTCAATGCGGCGAAGGCGAATTCACTGCCCCGAAAACCGCGGCGCACGCTTTTCGACAAACGCCGTGACGCCTTCCTTGAAGTCCGCGGTGGCTGCGCACTCGACAAAGAAGTCGGCCTCGCGGGCCAGTTGAACGCCGAGAGCGGAATCGAAGGTCTGGTTCATCAGGCGCTTCGCGCGCGCATAGGCCTGCGTCGGCCCGCTGGCGAGGCGCGCGGCAAAGGCCGCGACTTCGGCGTCGAGTGCATCGGCCGCAACCACCTTGTTGACCAGGCCGAGTGCGAGGGCCTCCGCAGCCTTGACCGGTTCGGTCAGCATGATCAGCTCGGCTGCCTTCTTCATGCCGACGATGCGCGGCAGGAAGTAGGTGCTGCCGCCATCCGGCGACTGGCCGATCTTGGCGTACGCGGTGGTGAAGACCGCGTTGTCGGCGGCGATGGAAAAATCGCAGGCCAGCGCCAGCGAAACGCCCGCGCCGGCGACCGCGCCGTGGATTTTCGCCACCACCGGGAACGGCGCGTCACGCAACGCGATGATCGCCTCGTGCAAGGTTTCAATCATCGGCCGGATCTCCGCGGCGAGAGTTTCACGGCGCTTGTAGAACATCGCGACGTCGCCGCCGGCGATGAAGGCCTTGCCGGCACCGGCAATGATCAGCACCCGCAGGGTCGGGTCCGCCGCCAGCGAATGCGTCGCGTCGCGCAGGCCGCGGATCATTGGCTCATCCATTGCATTGTAGATCTCGGGGCGATTGAAGGTCAGGGTGGCAACGGCATCTTGCCGCTCGAGGCGGATGTGTTCTGGACTCATGGCGCTACCGCTTTCAGGAACTCGAAGGGGGATGAGGCATCATGCCACGCGATTGCCATTCGCGGGCGAGGCGGCGGCGCAAGCCCGGCAGGGACAGCAGGTAAACGAGCGCGGCGATGGCCGCGGCGCAGCCGCACAGCAGGAACGTGCGCGGCGCACCGATGCGTTCGGCCGTCCAGCCGGCGGCCAGGTGCCCCATCGGCACCGCGCCGGTGAAAAACGTCGAATAGACGCTGACCACGCGGCCGCGCATGTGGTCCTGCGCGACCGACTGAATGATGGTGTTCACCGCCGCCGAGGTGCCCATCACGCCGAATCCGAGGCCGGTCATCGCCAGCAGCGACAGCGCCACCGATTGCAGCGGCACCAGCAGCGCGAATCCAGCCGCGCCCAGTGCCGCCATGGCGGAGGTCAGCAGGATCCACGACGGTAGTCCGGACACCGATTCCTTGCGCGCCAGCAGGACGGCGTTGGCCAATGCGCCAATGCCGACCGCGCTGATCAGCAGGCCGTGCAACTCGGCGCCCTGCCCGAAGGACTGCACGGCGATCGCCGGGGTGAGCACCGCATAGGGATTGATGAAAAAGCTCACCGCGCCGACCATCAGCACCAGTGGGCGGATCACCGGGTCGCCCAGCGCAAATTTCCAGCCGGCCACCAGCTCGGCCAGAAACGAAAGTCGCGGCCCGGTCGGCGCGGATGCGCGCGGCGAAATCCTGCGCAATTGGAAGATGACCGCGAGGTACGACAATGCGTTGAGGCCAAAACAACTCGCCTCGCCCGCCAGCGCAATCAGCACGCCGCCGATAGCCGGCCCGATCAGACGCGTGGCGTTGATGTTGGCCGAGTTGAGCGCGATCGCGTTGGGCAGGTCGGCGCGCTCCTCAATCAGCTCGGCGAAAAACGAATGGCGCGTGGTGATTTCAATGGCATTGAAGATGCCGCCCACCACCGCGAACAACGCGAGCCAGGCAATGCTGATCGCGCCGCTCAGGGTCATCGCCGTCAGCAGCAGAGCGTGCACAAACAGCACCCATTGCGCCACCAGCAGCAGCGAGCGGCGGCTGACCCGGTCCGACAGCGCGCCGGCAAACGGCGTGATCAGCAAATTCGGGATCATGGCGAGAAAGCCGATCAGCCCCGTGGTGGCCGGCGAGCCGCTGAGCCGGTAGGCCAGCCAGACCACCGCCACCGATTGCATCCACGAGCCGGTTTGCGAGACGGCCTGGCCGATGTAGTAGCGGCGGAAATCGCGGTGGTTGAGCGCGCGCAGCGCCGGGGGAAACTTCACCGCGCCGAATCCTCGCCGCTCACTTCAGGCGTGCCAGCTGTTCCTCCATTTCGCCGAGGCGGGCGCCGAACTCGGCGAGGCGCTTCTTTTCCTGGTCGACGACCGCAGCCGGTGCGCGCTCGACGAAGCTGGCATTGGACAGTTTGGCATGGGCCTTGGCGATCTCGTTGTCGAGCCGCGTGATTTCCTTGGCCAGGCGTTCGCGTTCGGCATCGACGTCGATGGCGATGTCGAGCATCCAGCGGCCAAGCGGCGTCACCGCCACCGGGGCGTTGGCTTCGGGCAGCATGGCAACAAACCGCGCCTCGGCGATGCGGCCCAGCGCCTTGAGGTAGGGCAGCTGCGGTGCAATCGCGGCTTCATCGCCCTGGATGATCAGCGGCACTTTCTCGGCCGGCGACACGCCCATTTCGCCGCGCAAATTGCGCACGGCGTTGACCGACTCCTTGAGCGAGGCTACGAAGGCCTCCGCTGCGCCGTCGATGCGTTCCGGCTGCGCCAATGGGTAGGCGGCCAGCATGACGCTTTCGCCGCCGCGGCCGGCCAGCGGCGCGACTTTCTGCCAAAGTTCCTCGGTAATGAACGGGATGATCGGGTGGGCCAGGCGCAAGGTCGTTTCCAGCACGCGCAACAGGGTGCGGCGCGTGCCGCGCTGCTCGGCCGCTGTTCCGCCCTGCAGCTGCACCTTGGCCAATTCGACATACCAGTCGCAATACTCGTCCCAGACGAACTTGTAGATCGCCGCCGAGGCCAGGTCGAAGCGGTATTCGCCCAGCGCCTTGTCGACCTCTCCCTCGGTGCGTTGCAAAGCGCTGACGATCCAGCGGTCGACGGCGGAGAAATCGTTTCCACTTTCGGGTCCGCAATCGCCCACGCACTCCTTGATGCCGCGCTCGGTTTCGTCCTTGCCCTCGACCTGCATCAGCACGAAGCGCGTGGCATTCCACAGCTTGTTGCAGAAATTGCGATAGCCCTCGCAGCGGTTGAGGTCGAAATTCAGCGTCATCGACAAAGGCGCCAGCGAGGTGAAGGTGAAACGCAGCGCGTCGGCGCCGAATGCCGGGATTCCCTTCGGAAAGTTCTTCCGCACGTACTTGGCCGCGCGTTCCTGGTGCGCCGAGAGCATCAGCCCCTTGGTCGATTTCTCCAGCAGGGCGTCAAGGGTAATGCCGTCGATCAGGTCGAGCGGGTCGAGGGTGTTGCCCTTCGACTTCGACATTTTCTGCCCCTCGGCATCGCGCACCATGGCGTTGATGTAGACGTGGCGGAACGGCACCTTGTCGGTGAAATGCAGCGTCATCATGATCATCCGCGCCACCCAGAAGAAGATGATGTCGTTGCCGGTCACCAGCACCGAGGAGGGCAGAAAGCGATCCAGATCGGCGGTCTTCTTCGGCCAGCCCAGCGAGGAAAACGGCACCAAGGCCGAGGAGAACCAGGTGTCGAGGACGTCCTCGTCGCGCTTGAGCGGGCGGCCGCCGGCCTTGGCGGTGGCTTCCGCTTCGTTGCGGGCAACGATGACATTGCCCTGGTCGTCGTACCACGCCGGAATCTGGTGACCCCACCAGAGCTGGCGCGAAATGCACCAGTCCTGAATATTGGACAGCCAGTGGTTGTAGGTGGCCGACCAGTGGTCGGGAAAGAACTTCACCTCGCCAGTCTTGACCGCATCGAGCCCGCGCGCGGCCATGCCGTCCATTTTCACGAACCACTGGTCGGTGAGCATCGGCTCGACGATCACGCCGGTACGATCCGAGCGCGGAACGTTGAGCTTGTGCTTTTTCTCGCCCGCCAACAGACCTTGTGACTCCAAGTCGGCCAGCACGCGTTTGCGCGCCTCGAACCGGTCGAGCCCGCGGTAGGCCTCCGGCGCGTGGTCGTTGATCCTGGCTTCGAGCGTCAAGATGCCGATCGGCGCGAGGCCATGGCGCTGGCCGATCGCCCAGTCGTTGAAATCGTGCGCCGGGGTAATTTTCACGCAGCCAGTGCCGAAAGCCTTGTCGACGTATGCATCGGCGATGACCGGAATGGTACGGCCGGTCAGCGGCAATGTGACCTGCTTGCCGATGATCGCCAGGTAGCGTTCGTCATCCGGGTTGACCGCCACCGCGACGTCGCCGAGCATGGTCTCCGGCCGCGTGGTCGCAACCGTGAGCGAGCCGCTGCCGTCGGCAAACGGATAGCGGATTTCCCAGAGCTTGCCGTCCTCTTCCTCGCTGATGACCTCAAGGTCGGACACCGCGGTGCCGAGCACCGGGTCCCAGCTGACCAGGCGTTTGCCGCGATAGATCAGACCCTCCTCGTGCAGGCGCACGAACACTTCGACCACCGCGGCCGACATCGCCGGGTCCATGGTGAAGTAGCCACCCTGGTGGCCCTCGCTGTCGGCAAAGGTCCAGTTGGCCGAATCGCCAAGGCGGCGCATCTGGCGCGTGATGGTGGAACCGGATTCGTGCTTCCAGTCCCAGACGCGGCGGATGAAGGCCTCGCGGCCCAGTTCATGGCGCGACTGTCCCGCGGCCTGCAACTGCCGCTCGACAACGATCTGCGTGGCAATGCCGGCGTGGTCGGTTCCAACCACCCAGTTGGTGTTGGCGCCTTTCATGCGCTGCCAGCGGATCAGGGTATCCATCAGCGTCTGCTGGAACGCATGCCCCATATGCAGCGTGCCGGTGACATTGGGCGGCGGCAACTGGATGCAGTAGTTGTCCGCGCCGGCTTTGCTGGCGTGGCGGAAATAGCCGTGCGACTCCCAATGCGGATACCAGCGCGCCTCGATTGCAGCCGGATCAAAGGCCTTGGCAAGGGCGGGTGTCGTCCGGGGATCGAGGGTATTCGGTGCGTCTTGCATGGCTTTGGCTGGTGTCAGGTTTTTTGTTGGCGCCCGCGGTCGCGTGGCGCGCGGGGAATCGGGATCAGCGGTCGCGCAGGTGGTCGGCCAGTGCCGCGTTGACCGCATCACCGATCTCGTTGGCAATGTCCTGCCGCAAGTCGGTGATCACGTCGGCGATGACCAGGTGGATCTGGTGGGCCAGGGCCATGGCGATGCGCTCTTCAAGCTTCCCCGCCAGTTCGCGGTCGATGCGGCCATAGACGCGCGAAAAGATCGCGTGCGACAACTGGTCGACTTCGGCGTGCGACAGGTTGTTCAGGACGGTGCTGGCCGCCTCGGGCAAAGGCTCCCACTCCGGTGCGGCGATGATCTCGGTCAGCACCGGGATGTTGCGATCGTCCACCGAATCGCCCGGCTTGGCGGTAGCACCGTAACGGCCAACCAGCGCGTCGACCTTGCCGGCCAGGTCGTGCTTCGAATCGGCGCTCACTTGCCCGCCATGTTTTCGTTGGCAACCGAAAAGCCGAGCGACTGGTAATGGCGGTAGCGCTCACGCCCGGCCTGCCGGTCGGTTTCTTCAATGGAGATGATTTCGCGCAGGGCCGCGAAGCGGTCAAAGAACGGCGGCACGGCATTGCCGAGGTTCAGCACGGTGTCGGCGTGGCTGAACGTGCCGTCTTCGCCGGCGATGACAATCGGCGTGACCGCCGCCAGCGGGTGCGACTGGCGCACATGCGGGACGAAACTCAATTGCGCAAACGTCCACAACAACCGATCGAACTGATCGGCCACCGCCGCGTCGGGCGCGAAGACCACCAGCTTGCGACCGGCATCACAGGCCTTTTTCGACCAGCGGCAGGCAAACGGCAGCTTGGCCTCGACGTTGGAGAAGAACTTGATGTCGGTCACGGCATGCGTCTGTGCGTCCGGCTCCGGCTCGCTTGGGATCAGAGCCCGGCGCGCTTGAACAGGAATTGCGCCAGTAGCGGCACCGGACGCCCGGTCGCACCCTTGTCGGCGCCGGATTTCCACGCCGTCCCGGCGATATCCATGTGCGCCCACTTGTACGATTTGGTGAAGCGCCCGAGGAAGCAGGCCGCGGTGATGCTGCCGCCGGCGCGGCCGCCGCTGATGTTCGGCAGGTCGGCAAAGTTGCTCTTGAGCATCTCGTCGTACTCCGGCCCCATCGGCAGGTGCCAGGCGGCGTCGTGCATTTCTCTGCCGGCGCCGACCAGCTCCTGCGCCAGCGCGTCGTCGTTGGCGAAGATGCCGGTGGTGATGTGGCCCAGCGCGATGACCATCGCGCCGGTCAGCGTTGCCGCATCCACGACCACGGCGGGCTTGTAGCGTTCGGCATAGGTGAGGGCATCGCACAGGATCAGGCGTCCCTCGGCATCGGTGTTGAGGATTTCCACGGTGATGCCGTTCATCGACTTGACGATGTCGCCGGGGCGCGTGGCGTTGCCGCCGGGCATGTTCTCGCAGGTCGGTACCAGCATCACCACGTTGAGCGGCAGCTTCAGCATGCCGACGGTCTTCATCACGCCGAGCATCGAGCCGGCGCCCTGCATGTCGTACTTCATTTCATCCATCTCGGCGCCCGGCTTGAGCGAGATGCCGCCGGTGTCGAAGGTGATGCCCTTGCCGACCAGCACCACCGGGGCGGCGCCCTTCTTGCCGCCGTGGTGCTCGAGGATGATGAACTTGGGCGGCTGGTACGAGGCTTTCGACACCGAAAGCAGCGTGTTCATGCCCAGCTTCTCCATGTCCTTCTTTTCCAGGATGGTGCACTTGAAGGCGTATTTCTTGGCAAGGTCCTTGGCGGTGTCGGCCAGATACGCCGGCGTCGCGATGTTCGGCGGCAGGTTGCCCAGGTCCTTGGTCAGCTTCATGCCCTCGCCAACTGCCTCGCCGCGGCGCATCGCGGCCTTGATGGACTTGTCATCGACCTTCCCGTCGAAATGGAAGGTCACCGCCTTGCCGGTGTGCTTGTCGTCGGGTTTGCTCTTGAGGCGATTGAACCTGTAGGCGCCATTGACGGCCGCGCAGGCCGCCTGTTGCACTTTCCACGCCAACTCGCCCGCCCCGACGGTTGTCACCAAGGGAATCACCACGTCGGTGGCTGTCGTCGACTTCAGTGCCTTGAATGCTGCACCGAGTGCGCTGTTGAATGCGGCGCGGCCGTAGTCCTTCTCGGGCCCGCAGCCGACCAGCAGGACTCGCTTGGCCGCGATGCCGGAAACATTCTGCAGCAGCATCGTCGTGCCGGACTTGCCGGTCATGTCGTCGTTGGCGAGGGCCTTTTCCAGTGCGCCGCGCGCGGCCTTGTCCAGTGCCTTGGCCGGCTTGGAAAGCTTGCCGCCGTCGAACACGCCTGCAATGACGCAGTCGGTCTTGATTTTCGAAAGGTCGGCAGTGCTTGTGCTAAATTCCACGGGCTTTCTCCTGGGTCTCGCTTGCGGTGGCGGGGTGGCGCCGGAATCGATTTGGAACCGGCGCGGATAAACCGCAATTATCGCCGCAATGCAGGGTACCCGTCAAAGAACCATCGACCCTTCGTGAGCATTTTCCAGCGTTCGATCACGCGTGAGTTCTCCGCCATTGCCGGAGCGGTGGTGGCCGT
>DASUDU010000368.1:0-17794 GCA_036275435.1 Usitatibacteraceae bacterium
TGTGGCCACCGGAACTGCCATGGAACGACAGGCCGAGGAAGTTGCCGCTGGAACCGAAGAAGATGCCGTTGAACACCGCGCCGGCATTGCCCGTTCCCGGGCTGGTGCATCCGCTTCCGGTGCAGGTGCCGCCGCTGGCGATGTCCGCGCCCATCCACGCGCCGGCACCGGGGACAAGCGTGATCAGGAACGGCAGGTTGCTGTACGTGTAGGTGGCCGTCGGGAACGCGTAGTTCACCGAACTGATGCTGCCGCTGCGATTGGTGAAATTGACATTGATGGCGCCGAAGCCGCCGGTACCCAGCGCGCCGGTGCTGTCGGTCGCAATTGTGCCGCCGACATCATTGAAATTGAAGCTGCCGGATTTTGCGGCGATCACCGTGTCGGGCGTCGGGTTGCCGTAAATGTAGTGCACGCCGGATAGCGGCATGTGGGCACCGGGCGGCTTGTTGCTCTTGTACAGTTGGCCGTCCACCCAGCGGCCCCAGTGCACGTTGGCCGCGCCATCGTAGCCGGTCATGTCGATCGTCCCCAGCGCCAGACTGGCGGTCAGCGTCTCCGAGACCGTGGTTTGCGCCGCGACGTTCAAGGTGTCCGCCAGATAGACGGAAAATCCGGTCAGCCGTTCCGCGCTGCCGCTGCCGGTCAATTGCAGCGTGGCGGGCGCGGCGAACATGGTGCGCCCCCAAGTGTCCTCCAGGAAGATGATCGGCGGCGTGATGAACCACGCCGCGCTCAGGCCCAGAGTCGGCGTCGGCGCCGCGCCGGAAGGCAGTGCAGCCGGCGTGCCCCCGGAACCCAGGGTGCTGGTGCCGGTAAAGGGCGCAACCGGCGGCGGCGCAACCGTGCTTGTTCCTTGTGCGGAAGTCGAGCCGGACGTGGTCGAGCCGCCGGTGAGGCCCGGCACCGTTGCCGTACCGGCTGCAGAAGTCGTCGGGGCGGTTGTCGCAGTTGACGATTGCGTTGTCGAGGTCGTGCCGGATGTGTTCGCTGGTGTAGCCGATGCCGGCGCAGTAGAAGCGGTCGTGTTGTTGCCGCCGACGCCCGATGTGCTGGCCTCGGCCGTGGCTTGTGCCGTTTCCTGTGCCGCTGGCGCCGCCGGGGCAATGCCTTTGCCCAGCCCCAGTAGGCGGTCGGCTAGTACCGCGGGCGGTCCCAGCAGGGGCTGCGGCACGCTGTTCGGGTCGCGGACAAAGAAATACTGGCCGTAGGAAAACTCGCTTACGCCGGTGTTGTTGGCGATCGTGACGTTGCCCTCGAAGACACCGCCATACAAGCCATTGGCGATGCTGCCGTCCGCAGCACAGTCATCCTGGCATGCGACGACGGCGTACTGCGTGCCGCGACGGCCCAGCGTTGCCATGGGCGTGTTCACCCGATACCCCATCGGATTGGCCGCGCCGATCATCCCGGCCAGGGTGCGCAATCCGCCGCGCAGCAGGCTGAAACTCAGCGAGTCGGATTCGGCCTTGCGTTCGAAGCGGAACGATTCGATGACGAATTCGCTGCCATGGCGAAGCGCCACGATCGATTCGTCGATGAACCAGAGTTGCGCGTTGGCGTTCGTACCGGTGCGCACCCGGTCGCCCGGCTGCAGGCCTGAGCCGGCCAGCGCGCGTTCGGCGCGGCCGCCGCGCAACAGTTCGACCTCGCCAGAAGCGACCAGCACGCGGCCGATTGGGGTCTGTGCCACGGCGGCTGTCGCCGTGGCAAGCGTGAGTACCAGTGTGAAGATGCGCAGGAATCGGTTCATGGTCGCCTCATCTCACGTCGTAACGCAACTTGAACCCAACCTGGTTGCGGGCGTAGGCATACAAGGGCACGCTGGAGCTGTTGACGATTCGCGAAACCTCGACCCGCGCGCTCCAGTTCGTGCTCAACGCGTTGCCGATGCTCCATTCCAGCGAGCGGTAATGGTCGTCGCGACGCGCCTGGAATAGCGCATCGTCGGCGCCATAGCGGCTGCGCTGGGCCTGCGCGGTCAACGCCGATCCCCAGCGCGGCGAAAAGGTTAGTGCTGTGGACACGACACTGCCAATGAGGCGCCGATCAAGGTCGTCGCGGTCACGCCGGTTGTCCTCGCGGCCGCCATTGAACCCCAGGACCAGCAGCGGCTTCCAGGATCCGTCAAATGCTTTGCGAATCTGTGCACCCACTGCGGCTAGGCGCGCGTCGCGAATCCGGTTTTCGCCTTCGTAACGAATGTCGGCGCCCTGCAGGTACGCTGACACGGTACTTGCCGGCCCGATCTTGCGCGTAAGGTCCAACGTCAACGCGCCCAGCGTGCGGTATTTCTGTGCGTCGACGTCGAGGCGCCCGGTGTTGACCGAAAGGCGCCACTGGTTGTCGCCGCGCTGATTTGTCACACCGGCAGCGACGCTGCTGTTGCGCTGGTCGAAGACGCCGACGTCGCGGTACTGGCGCGCATCCGCGCCCAAGGCGGCAAATGCCGACCAAGCCGGCGAGATCGGCACATTGAGTTGCAGTCCGGCGGCCAGATGCCCGAAGCGATCGCCCTGCTGGCGGCCCGTCGGGTCGATCGTTACCGCGCCGAACAGCGGAACGTTGATCAGGTCGCTGGCTACTCCGCTGTTGGCATTGCCGTCGTGCCCGCCGCCGATCTCGACATGGCCCGACCAGCTGGTGCGCCATGCCGATTCGCGCTGGCGGATCGCGGCGAGAAAATCCTCCGCGCGTTGGCGCAAGTCGGCGGGCGGATTGCGCGAAAGTACCTCGCCGAACATTTCACGCGACCGCTGCAGATCGCCCATCAGGAAATATCCGCGGCCCAGTTCCGCGCGCGCGGCGAGGCTGTCCGGACGGTGAAGGAGGTGGCGCTCCAGTGCCAGCACTCCCTTGGCGGGCTGGCCCGAGTCGATCAGCGCCATGCCATAGAAGTAGTCGAAGTCCGGCTGGCCAAGCAGATGCGGATGCTTCAGGCCGAAGGCGGCGGCATCGCCAGAGCGGCCGGATTCGAACAAAACCCGCAGTTCGTCAACCGGCGAACCCCATGCCGGCACTGACGCCAAACTCAGGAGCAGCAATCGGGTGCGCATGCGTCCTCCCGCAAGGGCGTCGCGGCGGCCGCTTTTTTCGTGCCGTTGGCGACGATGCGCCACTGTACGCCAATTGTGAAAAACTGTCTTGAATCAGAAATGGGTCAGAGCCTTGGCAAGAAACTCAAGGACTGGCGGGGCTTTCGGGCGGCTTTTGCCCGGAACGCCGCGCCAGTGCAGGGGTTTTGCTTCTTCCAGGTGGTCAACCCGTGCGGCGCAGCTTCCCGACGATCCCGCTAGGAAAGTAATACACCGAGAGCACGAACAGCACGCCCAGCCAGAGCATCCAGCGGTCCGGGGTGAAGAGGGCGGCCAGCACGGGGAGGGCGGACAGCCCTTCGTGCGCGAGCTTCAACAGTTCCTGCAGGTAGCTTTGTGCGATCACGAACAGCGCCGCGCCGATCACCGCGCCGTGCAGCGTTCCCATGCCGCCGATGACCACGATGAGCAGGATGTCGAGCATGATCTCGAACGAAAGTGATGCGTCCGGGCCGTTGTAGCGCAGCCAGACGGCCAGCATCACGCCGGCCAGGCAGGCGATGAGCGCGGAGATCACGGAAGAGAGCGTGCGATACACCACCACGCGATAGCCGATGGCCTCTGCCCGGAATTCGTTTTCGCGGATCGCCTGCAGCACGCGGCCGAACGGCGAATTGACGATGCGCAGCAGTGTCAGGAACAACGCCACCGTGGTGGCGAATAGCAGGTAATAACATATCAAGCGGCCGTCGAGGTCCACGCCGAGGAACGGCGTTTCGGAGATCGAGAAACTCGGGGTCAGCCACTCCGGCGGGCGGAAATTGATCCCGTCCTCGCCGCCGGTGAAATCGGAAAGCTGCGAGGCCAGCGTCTGAAAGGCCGAGGCAAACGCCAGCGTGATCATGGCGAAAAAGATCGCCCGAACCCTGAGCGAAAACAGTCCGATGGCCAGTGCCAGCACCAGCGACACCGCCAGCGCCGCGCCAATGCCGATCAGCAGCGCGCCAAGGTCCGATCCCAGCCGTGTGCAGGCGATCGCCACGCCGTACGCGCCGATGCCGAAGAACATGGTGTGCGCGAAGCTGACGATGCCGGTGTAGCCGAGCAGCAAGTCAAAGCTCGCCACCAGCACGATGAACACCATGATCTTGGCCGCCACGTTCAACGCCTTCACGCCGGGGATGGCGAACGGTGTGAGTAGCAATGCGACCACGATGCCGATGAGTAGCACGGCGAGGAGGCGGCTGCGGGGGAGATCGTTGGAAAGGAGGCGGGGGAGCATGATTGCGCGACCTAGCGATTCGCCACCGGAAACACCCCGGACGGCCGCCACAGCAGCACCGCAACCATCAGGGCGATGTTGGAAAACAGCGCGACCTTCGGCGCCAGATACCCTGCGTAATTCGCCATCAGCCCCACCAGCAGCGCGCCAATCAATGCGCCGGCCGTGGAGCCCAGGCCACCGATGATAATGACGATGAAGATCAGCACGTTGACCTGCGCGCCCATTTGCGGCACGACGTTTTGCTGATAGAGGCCCCACAGCACGCCGCCCAGTCCGGCCAGGGCGCTCCCGGCCGCGAACACCGCGACGAACAGGCGTCGGATGCGATACCCCAGCGCCTCGACCATCTCGCCGTTCTCGACACCGGCGCGCACCAGAAGGCCGATCTTGGTGCGGTTCAGGGTCCACGCCAGCAACGCGAACACGATGAGGCCGATGACGATGGCAAGTACGCGGTATTTCTCAATCATCGCGTCGCCGAAGGTGAACGCGCCGCGCAGCGTCGGCGGCAGCTCGAACGGAATCTGCTGCGCGCCCCAGACCGTCTTGATCAGTTCCTCGCCGATGATCATGCCGCCCATGGTGATGAGGATCTGCTTCAAGTGCAGTCCGTACACCGGCCGCACCAGCAGACGTTCGAACACCAGGCCGACGATCGTTGCCGCCGCCATCGCCGCCGCCATCGCCGCAAACACCGCGACGAGGTTGGGCAGCAGCGCGTCCGCGCCCGCCAGGCCGCCCATGGCTGCGAAAACGCTGGTGGCAACGAACGCGCCCAGCGCGATGAACACGCCGTGACCGAAGTGCAGCACGTCCATCAGACCGAACACCAGGGTGAGTCCGGAGGCGATGACGAACACGATCATGCCCATCGCCAGACCCGCGACGGTGAGCGTGACCCAGGTGGAGGGCGCGCCCACCAACGGCAGCGCAAGCAGCATCAGGGCCGGCACCAGCAGTAGCGGCGCCCAGTCGATGTCGCGTTGCGTGGGGACGGCGGGTGCGACGGCGGGTTTGGCGGGCGTGCTCACAGT
This sequence comes from Usitatibacteraceae bacterium, assembly GCA_036275435.1. Classification (GTDB taxonomy): domain Bacteria; phylum Pseudomonadota; class Gammaproteobacteria; order Burkholderiales; family Usitatibacteraceae; genus UKL13-2. The sequence continues at coordinate 5,355 of DASUDU010000368.1, forward strand.
GCCAGCCCCATCAATTCCTGCTGCAACGCGTCGTCCTCGACAAACGCGGCCATCGCCCCCGCATGCACCACGCGGCCGTCATCCATCACCGCCACGGTGTCGCCAAGCCGCCGCGCGAACTCGAGGTTCTGTTCCACCAGCAGGATGGTCACGCCCTGCGCCTTGAGTTCGCAAAAGGTGTCGATCAGGTTGTCGATGATCGCCGGTGCCAGACCCTTGCTGGGTTCATCGACGATCAGCAGTTCGCGCGGCTCGACCAGGGCGCGCGCCACCGACACCATCTGCTTCTGCCCGCCGGACAACTTTCCGGCCGGGTAATTCCAGAAGGTCTTCACGGCCGGGAATTTGGCGAAGATCCATTCGAGCCGCGCCGCGTCGAGTTCCCCTGCGTGCCGCGCCGCGTGCGCGGCCAGCATGAGGTTCTCCTTCACCGTCAGGTCGGCGAAGATGCCCATCGATTCCGGCACGTAGGCGATCCCCAGACGCGCGCGCTGCGGCGTGGGCAGGGCATTGAGGTCGCGGCCGTCAAAGGTGATGTTTCCCGAGGATGCCTTCCACAACCCCATGATGGTCCGAAGCGTCGTGGTCTTGCCCGCGCCGTTGCGACCCAGCAGCAGCGTGAGCTGACCGCGCGGCACGGCCAGGTCCACCCCGTGCAGGATGTGGTATGCGCCGATGTGCGTGTGCACGCCGCTGAGCGTGAGGCGCGGCGCATTGGCGGCGTTGCTCATGCTGCCGCCTTGCGGCGGCCCAGGTAGGCCTCCTGCACCGCGTCGGAGGCGATCACCGCCGCCGGCTCGCCATCGGCCAGCAGCGTGCCGTTGACCAGCACGAGGATGCGGTCGGCAAGCTCGCGCACGACGTCCATCTTGTGCTCGACCAGCAAGAGCGTCTTGGTTTTGTCCAGCTTCAGTGCGCGGATCAGGTTGAGCACCGTCGGCACCTCGTCCGCGCTCATGCCGGCGGTCGGTTCGTCGAACATGAAGATCGAGGCATCCAGCGCCATGAGGATTGCGACCTCGAGCTTGCGTTGATCGCCGTGCGACAGCACGGCAGCCTTGGCGCCGGCCTTCGAGTCGAGCGCGGTTTGCGCGAGCAGTTCGTCCGCGCGACGCGCGAGATCGGCGTGGTCGGTAGCCAGGCTCCACAAGTTGAGCCCATGGCGGTGTGTGCCGGCGCGGCTGGCCTGCACCGCGAGGCGCACGTTTTCGTGCACCGTGAGATTCGGGAACAAGTTGGTGAGCTGGAACGCGCGTCCCAGACCGGCCCGCGTGCGTGCGGATGGCGGCAATGCGCTGAGGTCGCGTTCGCCCAGCATGACGCGTCCCGCGCTGGCCCTGAGCTGGCCGGAAATCAGGTTGAAATACGTCGTCTTGCCCGCGCCGTTCGGCCCGACGATGGCCGTGAGCGTGCCCGGCTCGAATCGCGCCGTGACCGCATTGACCGCCACGTGGCCGCCGAAGCGGATGGTGAGGTCGTGGGTGGACAGAACGGACATGACGGGCGTTTGGAGGGGGCCGGTTACTTTTTGGGCCCGCTCGACAGCCTGTCCAGCATCGCCATGATCGCCCTCATCTGCGGCGCGGATTGCTTCGCGTAGTTGGCATCGTCATAGCCCCACCAGTCCCAGCAGCCGTTGGTGGCGCCCTTGCCGGTCTGCGGATAGAGGATCACCAGGCGGTTGGTGTCGGCCCAGCGGTTGAAGCCCGCGCCCTTTGCAAACGCATCGCCGACGTCGGTGGCGTTTTGCTTGCAGCCGTGCAGCACCACATGCACGCGGCACGATTCACCGCCTGCGCAGGCTTTGGGCACGTAGACGTAGCCGATGGCGCCCATGCCGTGGCCCGCCTCGAAAGCCGACTGGTCGAACGCGATGAGGCTTCCCTGGGGCGCGCCGGCGCTGCGCGCAACCAACGGCCCGTGGATATGCGCCAGTATCGCGCCGGCGAGGTCGAAGCCGCAGTTGTTGAGGAACGGCGCAGCCTTGTTGTCGCAGGCAGCCGGGCCCTCGTCGGTGACAAAGCCATGCTCGGCCGGAACGTCGCGTTTGAAAACGATGTTCTTCTCCGGAAGGAACGCGGCGTAGTACTTCACCAGCGCCTCGCTGGTCGCGGGCGGAATGACGCTGTCCTTGGCGCCGGAGAACACGTAGACCTTGCTGTTGGCCAGCCCCGGCAGCGGGTCGATGGCCTTGTCGGCCGCCCATTTGCGCGTGGTCTCGATCAGGGACTCCACCGGGATGGAGGTCTTGCCGAAACAGCGCGTCAGCGCGCTCAGCACGGAGCCTTCCGCACAGTAGAACGGCCCGCCCGCGATCACGCCGGCGCCCGCGCCGAACCGGGCCGAATGGGCCACATGCAATTGCACGGCCATGTAGCCGCCCGCGGAAATGCCGGACACCGACGAGCGCGCAGCATCGACGTTGAGCGCCGGAAGGAGGGCGGGGGCAGGCTGCGCCAAGGCACTCGAGGCTGCAAGCGAAATTGCCAAAACCAGATGTTTCATCGTTCGCATGGATTTCTCACTTCGCTCAATTGAGGACGCACAATTCAAACCTGTGGTCCCGGCCTGCGCAGGGGACAGTTGAATGACACGACGTTCGGGTTGGTCTTGCTCGCTGCTCACCGTTTGTTGCGCAGCGGCACCTTCATCTCGTCCGCCTTGATCTCGCGCACCAGTTCCGGGATGGCCCACGCCACGGCGGGATCGACCTTGACCCGGAAGTGGTACATGCTTTGCAGCGCCTGGTGATCTTCCTTGCGAAAAGTCATCGTGCCCTTCGGCGTTTCGAAACTCATGCCTTCCATGGCGTTGACCAGCGCGTTGGTAGCGGTGTCGGCACTGGTTTTCTTCAGCGCCGTCACCACGGCCATCGCCGCGGCAAAGCCGCCGGCGGTAAAGAAATCCGGCGGGGACTTGAACTGCGCCTGGTGGCGTTTCACCAGTTCGTCGTTGACCGGGTTTTTCGGGATACCGTAGTAGTAATAGGTGGCGCCTTCCATGCCGGGGAACTGCTTGTACGTCGCCATGGCGGGCAGGATGTTGCCGCCGGTGGCGATCTCGATGCCATGGCGCTTCAGGTCGAGATCCGCGATCTTGTAGGGGTTGCCGCTGCCGGCCCAGCCGATGAAGATGATTTTCTTGCCGGGCTGGCCCTTGAGCTTGTCGATGAGCCGTTGCGCGCCGGCGGTGAAATCCGTGGTGGCCGGTGGCAGGTATTCCTCGTGCACGATCTTGGCTTGTTTCAATGCGTCCTTGAACGCCTTCACCCCGTCGCGCCCGAAGGCGTTGTCCTGGCCCAGCGTGCCGATGAAGACATTGGGCTTGTCGATGGCGATGGCGTTGGCGATGGCATCCTGAGAACTGTTGCGCGCGGTGCGAAAGACAAATTTGTTCCACTTGTCGCCGGTGATCGAATCCGCCACCGCGGGTTCGATGATGAGAACCTTCTTGTACTCCTCGGCAACGGGTAGCAAGGCGAGCGAGACGCCTGAGGCTGCTGCGGCGATGGCCAGATCGGCCTTCTCGTCGGCATACACGGCGGAAAGCTGCGCCTTGGCCACGTCGGGTTTGCCCTGGCTGTCCCTTTCGACCACGACCAGCTTGCGGCCGCTGACGGCCAGCGTGCCGGCGGTGGCGTAGTCCAGCCCCATCATGAAGCCGGTGTGCGTCTGCTTCATGTAGGCCTCTAGCGGGCCGGTCTTGTCGTAGACGAAGCCGATCTTGATGTCCTTGGCCGAGGCGGCCAAGCATACGGTCCACGGCAGCACGGACCAGGCCAGGTGGCGGATGATCTTCAATTCAAACTCCCCTTTCGGTCCGGGTTTTGTGCGCCCCACGGAGCCGGCTGCGCCGACAGGACCCGTCAACAGCCGCGGCAGCGCATGCCCACGGGCCGATTGTAGCGGCCCCGCAACACTTTCTGCCCGACGCTGCCCCGATGCCTTGCGCGCGGAAAAAAAACCATGGTACGATAAATTCAACAACAAATGAATTTTAGCGGCAGGACGCCCGGATCCGCAAGGCCAAGGCCAATCGGAGCCCGCCCGTTTCATCGCGACAATTCAAACCCGTCCCTGCAACCCCGAGGAGCCGCCATGAAACGCACCCCCCTGAGCCTGACTCTGGCCGCGCTGTTTGCGTCCACCCCCCTGTTTGCCCAGCAGTCCGCGGCGCCCGCCCCGAAGGCCGATGCTGCAGATGCCACGGAAAAGGTCGAAAAGGTGGTCGTCACCGCGCGCCGGCGCGAAGAAACCCTGCAAGACGTTCCCATTTCCGTCACCGCCTTCACGGCGGACAGCCTCGCCGCCTCCGGGACACCGGACATTTCCGCAATCGCGCTTTCGGTGCCCAACACCACGCTGACAGCCTCGCGCGGCACCAATTCGACGCTCACCTCGTTCATCCGCGGCGTCGGCCAGCAGGATCCGGTGGCCGGCTTCGAGGCCGGCGTCGGCATCTACCTCGATGACATCTACCTGGCCCGCCCGCAAGGAGCGCTGGCCGACATCTATGACGTCGAGCGCGTCGAGGTGCTACGCGGGCCGCAGGGCACGCTCTACGGCCGCAACACCATCGGTGGCGCGGTGAAATACGTGACGCGCAAGCTCTCGTCCAAGAATGATTTTCGCGCCCGCCTGACCGTCGGCGAATACAACCAGAAGGACCTCGTGCTCGTCGGCTCGATGCCCCTGACAGACACGTTCCGGGTTGGCGCCACGCTGGCCCGCTTCGATCGCGACGGCTTTGGCACCAACCTGTCCAACGGCGACGAGAACTACAACAAGGATGTTAAGGCCGGTCGCATCTCGGCCGAGTGGGCGCCGAATGCCAAACTCTTTGTGCGCATCGCGGGCGACACCACGACCGACGATTCCAATCCCAAGCATGGTCACCGCCTCACCGCGGAAACCACCAGCGGCGCGCCGGTGCTGTCGAACGTCTACGACAGCCGCGCCAACCTGACAACGGCGCTTGGCCGCAGGCAGCAGGTCAAGCAGTCCGGCGGCTCCGCGCTGGTCGAATACCAGGTGAGCGACACGCTGACCTTCAAATCGGTCACGGCCCGGCGCCAGGATACATCCTATGCCCCTATCGACTTCGACGCGCTCAACAAGGTAAGCTTTGACGTGCCGGCGCTGTACAAGAACAAGCAGACCAGCCAGGAGTTCCAGTTCACCTACACGGGCAAGAGCGTGCAGGGCGTCGCCGGCTTGTATTACCTCAAGTCGAACGCCTACAACAAGTTCGACGTGCGCCTGCTGGGCCTGTCGACGTTTACCGAGGACGATGTCGACACCAAGGCCTGGGCGGTGTTCGCCGACGCGAGCATCGACGTGAGCCCGGTGTTCAGCGTCTCCGTGGGCGGCCGCTACACCGAAGACGAGCGCAAGGCCAAGGTGCTGCGCCAGATCTACCTGGGAACGGCTGGTTCGCCGGGAATGGGCAACCCGGGCGCCGTGCTGTTCCGCACCGACACCAACCTGACCAGCGGTGAATTGCAGCGCGAGGACAAAAAATTTACCCCACGCCTGTCGTTGAGCCTCAAGGCGTCCGACACGCAGAACCTCTATGCCTCGGTTTCAAAGGGCTTCAAGGGCGGCAGCTTCGACCCGCGCCTGAACCTGGTCGGCACGCGCCTGCCGCTGTCGGAAGCGAAAAAAGGCTTTGCGCCGGAGAACATCACCACCTACGAGCTCGGCCTGAAGTCGGTCTTGGGCGGCGGCACGGTGCTGGCCAACTTCGCCGCCTTCTCGAGCGACTACCGCAATGTGCAGATTCCCGGCTCGGTGGCCATCGACACCAATGGCGACGGCATCGACGACAGCTTCGCGGGGGTCACCACCAACGCGGGCAAGGCCAAGATCAAGGGCTTCGAGGTGGAGGCCGTGGCGCGCATCACCGATGCCTTCAGCATCACCGCGATGGGCGGCTACATCGACGCCAGCTACAAGGAGTTCATCGTGGCGGGAAACAACGTGGCGGGCGCGCGCGCGTTCCAGAACACGCCGCGGACCACCAGCAATGTCAAGGCGACCTACGAGTGGCCGCTGGCGATGATGGGGCAGGTCGGCAAGCTGGCCTTGAGCGCGACGGCGGCGCGTCGCGCCAAGACGCAGCAGTTCGAGTTCGCCGCGCCGATCCTCGACCAGGACGCCTTCTCGCTTTACGACGCGAGCCTGGTCTGGACGGCCAGCAGCGGCAAGCTGCGCATCGGGTTGCACGGCAAGAACATTACCAACGAGCGGTACAAGATCGCCGGTTACAACTTCCCGACGCTGCCCTCTGCGGCCGACAGCAGCATCCTGGCGTTCTACGGCAACCCGCGCCAGACTTTCCTGACGGTTGATTACCGGTTTTAGCCGGTCGCATCAGCGCTTCGCCGCGGACTTTCGCGGCGGGGCGCAGACATGGCGGATACCGGCCGCGCAGTAGGCGATGAGCCGCGGTTCGATCGCGCCCAGGTCGTCGGAATGACACAGACCCGACGAAAGCCGGTCGATCCGGCCGGTGCGCGACAGGGCCAGCGTCAGGGATCCGGTGAGGAATTGGAAGCACCAGTACAGATCGGCCACCGATGCGTCCGGCAGAGCGCGCTTGAGCACGTCGACCAGGCGCTGCACCAGCGGATCGAAATACAGCAACACGGAAGGAGCCACGTGCAAGGGATCGTTGTTGACCACGGACAGCAGGCGGAAGTAGTTCTTCCAGCCGACACCACCGGTGCGCGCGCGCTGCAGCAGCGGCGCGAGGAATGCGGCCACTGCGCCTTCGATGGTGCAGTTCCTGCCGGCCTCGGCCTCGTAACGGTCGAAGGCGGCCATGCGCTCGGCGAACACCTCCTCGGCGCGCCGCTCGAGCACGGCGTCGAACAAGCCCTGCTTGGTCGCGAAATAGTAGTGCGCCAGCGCCGTGTCGACATTGGCCAGTGCGGTGACTTCGCGAATGGTGACGCCGTCAAAGCCGTGCGTGGAAAACAGCGCCTCGGCGGCATCGAGGATCTGGCTGCGCGCATCGGGACGGGACGCGGCCTTGCGCGGCCGGCCGACGGCCGAGCGCGTGTTCTTGCGCCGGTCGCGGGGTTGCCTAGCCGGTTCGGCGCGCGGCGTGGCGGTGGTGCGGCGCATGGTGTGCGAAATGCGGGTTCACCACGGCATTGTAAGCGCAGCCGGGCGGCATCATGAATCATGCGGACGTCTTTTTTGACAGCGACGACGCTCTCGCGCTCTATGCACGCGACTATGCTGGCCCGTCGCCGCGGGCGCCTGTGGTGCTGTGCCTGCATGGGCTTACGCGCAACAGCAAGGACTTCTGGCGCATCGCGGAGCACCTGCAGGCCACGGCGCGCGTCATCGTGCCGGAAATGCGCGGCCGCGGACGCTCGGCGCGCGATCCCAACCCGGCCAATTACCGGCTGGATCGCTATGTGCGTGACGTGCTCGGGCTCATGGACCAGCTCGGCATCGCGCGCGCGCACCTGATCGGCACATCGATGGGCGGGTTGATCTCGATGCTGCTGTTGCACTTGGCGCCGGCGCGCGTGGCCTCGATCATCTTCAACGACATCGGGCCGGAAATCGACCCTGCGGGACTGATGCGCATCGCCAGCTACGCGGGCAAGAACATGGCGGTGCCGGACTGGGAGGCGGCCGCCGCGCAGGTGCGTGCCGGCAACGATGTCGCCTTCCTCGATTACACGGCGGCCGATTGGCATGCGATGGCCTGCGACCTGTTCGTGCAGCGCGGGGCGCGCATCGAGCTCGACTACGATCCGGCCATCGCGCAGGGTCTGTCCGACGGCTCGGTCGCTCCGGACCTTTGGCCCGTGTTCCGCGCGCTCGAAGCGCGGCCGATGCTGGTGGTGCGCGGCGAGGTCTCGGACATCCTGTCGCGCGCCACCGTCGAGCGCATGCGCGCCGAGCGTGCCGATCTGCAGGTGGTGCATGTCGAGCGGCGCGGCCACACGCCCACGCTCGTGGAGCCGGCTGCGCGGCGCGCCATCGACGCGTTCTTCCAGTCGCAGATGTAAAACTCCAGAACCGGCGCGGCTTTCCAGGCATTTTCGCCGGGAACGCCGCGCCGGTGCTGGGGTTTCTCGCTTGCGTGCTTCGCGGCGATCCGGTGGCATCATTCGCCCATCGCTCCACCATCCACCCAGCACACCATGCCCAGCAAGGTTCCCAACGGCAGCGCGCGCGGCTTCATCATCCCCATTGGCGGCGCGGAGGAAAAGGAACAGTCGCGCGAGATCCTCACCCGCTTCGTCGAGCTGTCCGGCGGCGATGACGCCAACATCGTGGTGCTGCCCACGGCGAGCCGCATGGCCGATACCGGCGCACGTTATGAACGCATCTTCCACGAGCTCGGCGCGGCGCACGTCGAGGCGATCGATTTCGACACCCGCCGCGACTGTGAGGAACAAGGGCGGCTGCGGCGCCTGGAGTCGGCCACCGGCGTCTTCCTGACCGGCGGCAACCAACTGCGCCTGTCGACCATCCTTGGCGGCACGCCGGTGGCCAAGTCGCTGCGCCTGATGAATGCCGCCGGCGTCCACGTGGCCGGCACCAGCGCAGGCGCCGCGTTCATCTCCGAGCACATGATCGCCTTCGGCGAGGAAGGCTCGAGCCCGATCGCCGGCGCCGCCCGCCTGGCTCCCGGCCTCGGGCTGACCAACCGCTTCATCATTGACCAGCACTTTCGCCAGCGTGATCGCCTGGGGCGCCTGCTCGCGGCGCTGGCCTACAACCCGTTTGCGCACGGCCTGGGCTTGGACGAAGATACCGCCGCGTTCATCGGCCCGGACAACGAACTCGAGGTGGTGGGCAGTGGCGCCATCACCGTGGTCGATGCCTCGGCAATGAGCTTTTCCTCGATGGACAGCGTCAAGGAGGGCGAGCCGGTTTGCATGCTGGGCATCCAGCTTCATATCCTCGTTGCCGGGTCCACCTACAACCTGCACACCCGCAGGGCCAGTGCAGGAGTGTTGTTGAAGCGGTGAGCCGGGAACGGTCAACCTCGGGCACGAGAAGCCCTTCCTTCGCAGTGGTAGTTGGTCACCGTTCACTGTTCACGGTTCGCGGTTTCAAAAGTCCAGGAGTCTGAACTCATGCGCATCCTCGATCGTTCCGTGTACGTCGGCCCGTCGCTGTATGCCCACTTCCCGGTCATCCGGTTGGAACTCGACCTCGGCGAACTGGAAAACTGGCCCACCGGCAAACTCGGCACGGCGTATGTGATGAAGCTGGTCGAGGCGCTGCCCTCGTTGCAGGAGCACGGCTGCAGCTACCGCGAACCGGGTGGACTGATCCGCCGCATGCTTGAGGACGAGGGAACCTGGCTGGGGCACGTGTTCGAGCACGTCGCCATCGAATTGCAGAATGTCGCCGGCGAAGACGTTACCTTCGGCAAGACACGCGGCACCGGCAAGCCCGGCGTCTATAGCGTGGTCTATGAATACGCCCAGCGCGACGAGGGCATCGAGGCCGGCGAGCTGGCATTGAAACTGTTGTGCTCGCTATTGCCGGACAACCTCAAGCCGACCGACACGGTTCCTGCCGACTGGGATTGGCCGAAGGCGCGCGACGAGTACATCCGCTTCGCCCAGCGGCGCGCGCTGGGGCCTTCAACCGCCTCGCTGGTCAAGGCGGCGGTGTCGCGCGACATCCCGTGGTTTCGCATGAACGAGCAGTCGCTGATCCAGCTGGGCCACGGCAAGCACCAGCAGCGCATCCAGGCCACCGTCACCGGCCGCACCAGCTACATCGCCGTGGAACTGGCGCAGGACAAGGAGGAAACCAACAAGATCCTCGCCGCCATCGGCCTGCCGGTGCCGCAGCAGCGCCTGGTGCGCACGGCCGAGCGCGCGGTGGCAGCGGCCGAGCGCTTGGGCTACCCCGTGGTGACCAAACCCTACAACGGCAACCACGGGCGCGGCATCTCGGTGCGGCTGAAAACCCCGGACGAAGTGCGCGCCGGATTCGAGGCCGCAAAGGAGCATTCGACCTCGGTCATCGTCGAGACGTATCTCGAGGGCGAGGACCATCGCCTGCTGGTGGTCAACGGCGAACTCATCGCCGCGACGCGGCGCACGCCCGGCCATGTGATCGGCGATGGCGTCTCGACGGTGCGGTCCCTGATCGAGGAAGTGAACAAGGACCCGCGCCGCGGCGTCGGCCACGAAAAAGTCATGACACGCATCGAACTCGACGAACAGGCGGAAATGATGCTCGCGCGCCTCAACATGAGCGCCGATTCGATTCCCGCGAAAGACCAGGTGGTGATGCTGCGCGCGACGGCCAATCTTTCGACCGGCGGCACCGCCACCGATGTCACCGACATCATCCACCCGGACAATCGCGACATGGCGGTACGCGCGGTGGTGGCGATCGGGCTGGATGTGGGCGGCGTCGATTTCCTCATTTCCGACATTACCAAGAGCTACAAGCAGGTCGGTGGCGGCATCTGCGAAGTCAATGCCGCGCCGGGCTTTCGCATGCATGTGGCGCCGTCCGAGGGCAAGCCGCGGGATGCGGCCGGGCCGGTGATCGACATGCTGTTTCCGGCCGGCACACGATCGCGCGTGCCGATCTGCGGCATCACCGGCACCAACGGCAAAACCACGACCTCGCGCATGATGGCGCACATCGCCAAGATGGCCGGCTTCACGCCGGGGCTCACCACCACCGACGGCGTGTACATCGACGGCCAGCGCACCGTGGAAGGCGACATGACGGGGCCGGTGGCTACGCGCATGGTGCTGGCCGATCCGAAAATCGATTTCGCAGTCCTGGAAATCGCGCGCGGCGGGTTGCTGCGCGCGGGAATGGGCGTGCCGTTTATCGACGTCGGGGCGGTGTTGAATGTGGCATCCGACCACCTGGGCATGAAGGGCATCGACACGCTCGAGCAGTTGGCGGAGGTGAAGAAGATCGTCATCGAGGTCGCCAAGGATTGCGCGGTGTTGAATGCCGACGATGCCAACGTGATCCGGATGAGCGCCGACACCGAGGCCAAGCACATTTGCTACGTGACGATGAACCCGAACCACCGCATCGTGCGCGAGCACATCCGCGCCGGTGGCCGTGCCTGCGCGCTCGAGGCGGGCGTCAACGGCCACATGATTGCCTTGTACGACAAGGGCGCGCACCTGCCGCTGATGTGGACGCACCTCATCCCCGCCACGCTCGAAGGCCGCGCGATGCACAACGTGCAAAACGCCATGTTCGCCGCCGCGATCGCGTTTTCGATGGGCATCAAGCTCGATGCGATCCGCCAGGGTTTGCGCACCTTCGACACCACGTTCTACCAGGCACCGGGCCGCATGAACGTGTACGACGAGCATCCGTTCAAGGTGATTTTCGATTACGGCCACAACGCGCATGCGGTAGGCGTGATGGCGGATTTGGCCGAGCGGCTGGAAGTGGCGGGCCGGCGCCTCATTGTGGTGGCGGGACCCGGCGACCGGCGCGACGAGGACATCGTCGCCATCGCCGAGAAAGTGGCGGGACGCTTCGATCATTACATCTGCCGCCGCGACGATGGCCTGCGCGGGCGCGCCAGCGACGAAGTGCCGAAAATGATCGCCAGCGTTTTGCGCGCCAAGGGCGTGAAGGACAGCCAGATCGACATCATTCCCGACGAACAGGAAGCCATCGACCACGCGTTGCGCATGGGACGGCAAGGTGATCTGCTGCTGATTTTTGCCGATGCATTGGCGCGCTCGTGGAAACAGGTCACCAAGTTCCGCCCCGAGGGTGCGCCGCTCACGGCCGCTCCCTCGACCAAGGCGCCACCGCTGCCGACGGAGGATGCCAGCGACGGCTTGCTCGATGCCGGCGGCGGCGACAATGCCCTCGACGCGCTCGAATCGGCCGGCTTCGTGCGCGACGAGCGCGGCATCCGCTTTGTCAAGGATGCCGAGGATTGATGCGGGCCGTTGAAATCGGCTTGGCGCGTGTTGCCCCCGAGACTTGTTGTCCCGGATGCGTTCCGGGATCCGGTTTGACCATCTAGAATTTTTTTCCCAGAGAAGTCCTGTGCCGCGATTCCAGGATTTTCCGAAGAGTCCCTCGCCTTGACCTATCCTTGTATCGACGCCATCGAACTCGACTGGAATTCCTGTTTCGCGCGCTCGCGCCGCCTGACCGGAATGAACCGCTATTTCGACGGCCCTGCCGCGATCCTCGAGACACGCGGGCCGCTGGCGCGCGACGCGGCGGCACTGCAACGCTGGGCGCAAGTCGCCGGGGCGCTGTCCCGCGCGTTGTGGAACGACGAAGCAGCGCTTTGCCAGCACCTGCACGCGCATGGCGCGGAACTGCTGATCCGCTGCCCGCAAGACCAGTTGTTCACCGCAACCGAAGTCAACGAATTCGCCTGGGAAGTTGCCGCGCTCGGCGACGACGACAGGCCGGTCGTCGACGGCTTCGACCGGTCCCACC
>DASUDU010000369.1:0-3612 GCA_036275435.1 Usitatibacteraceae bacterium
AGGCCGCCCGGATCAGCGGCCAGGCCCAGCGGCGAGCGCTTCGGCCCGACCGTGCCGTTGTCGACGCGCTGCATCAGGTCCGAACACGACAGCTGCGAGAACTGCACGCCGAACAGCGGGCCGGAGGCGTTGGCGAATTCGCGCGGGTTGAAATTCTCCTGCACGATCTGGCTGGCTGTGCGCGTTGAGAACGCATTGCCGTTCGAGGACAGGTACGCACCGGTGATCGCCTTCGCAATCGCCGCGAAGGTGTCAGGCAGGATATCGATGTTCTCCAATCCGCCGGAAACGCCCTTGCCGCTGCTGATGCGAAACGTGGTGCGCGCGCCGTTCATGCGAAACACCCCGAGCACGTTGCCGACGCGATCGACCACCGCGATGGTGGCCTTTTCATTGCGCGCCGAGGCTTCACCGACGCCCTGCGCGATGATGCGCTGCACGTCGGCCACCGTCAGCGCATCGGTCACCTCGGCCGGCGGGGCGCAGTTGCCGGAGCAGATCGACGATGATCCGCCGCCATCGCCGCCGCCGCAGGTGGCGAGCAGGGGGAGCGCGAGGACGGCAATGGCGCGACGCCACCCGCGCCTCACTGGCTGCCCTCCGGCTTCGTGGCGTCCTTGCGCGGTGCGGGCGGCTTGTCGCGGGTGGTTTCATTCGCCCCGCTGTCCTTGCCCGCGTCGGGCTTGGCGATGCCGGCCTTGCCCGCACTCTTGGCTGCCACGCCGCCGGGAACGATGACCGGCACGCCGGCCCGATGGCTGCCGGTATGGAAGCCGTGGCAGGTTTCGCAGGTGCCGCGCGCCTTGTCCTTCGCCGGTTCATTGCCGCCGTGGCACTTCTGGCAGGCTTTCAAATCGGGAATCGACAGGTCGGCGCTGGTCTTGGAATTCTCCACGCTGTGGCACTTGCCGCACTCGAACGTGTTGTGCTGGTTGTGCGGAAAACGCGACTTGGGCAGGAAATGTTGCGTCACTGCCACCGCCGGGATCGACCAGCCGGCGGGTTTAGCGCCCTCGGCGGCAACGCGCGTCACCGCGTGACAGACAAAGCAGACGCGATCGGTGAACAGGTCCGCAGCGATCTTGTCGGATTTTTCGCGCGCCCAGGCCAAGGCGGCCTGGCGCTTGCCTTCGGCCAGCTTCTCGCCGGGGCGGCGGATGCCGGCGTCGACCACCACGTCGATCGGCGTGTCGGCCAGCGCAGCCGCGGCGTAGAACTCGTTCAAGGTAAACAGCACGTCTTCGATCTTGCCGTGCGGCACCTGGCGCGCGGTGACCTTGGGCTCGAATTCGAGCGAATGGCAGCGCTGGCAGTGGTCCTTCATGGTCACCGGTTTGAAACGCAGCCCCGCTTCATCGGGAACGTGGCAGCTCTTGCATTCAAGCGTTTCGCGGCCGTCCGGGCCACGAATGCCCTTTTTCGACGCGTGCAGATCGTGGGCGAACTTCAGCCCGGAGGCCTCCTTGAGGCCGGCATCCTGCTTGACGCGCTGGATCGCCTCGGCGCCTTTCTTGCCCGGCACCAGCATGGAGAGCATGAACGCCGGGTGGTCCTTGGAAAAATCGGTGATGTTCGGACTGGCGGTGTCGGCGTGCCGCGTCTTCAGGTCCTTGTGGCAGTCGGTGCAGATCGAGGCATCGGTGCGCACCAAGCCGTTCGGCCCCTTATGGTCTCGGTGGCAGGAGGCGCAGCGATAATCGGCCGGCGGCACGAACACCGCGGCATGGATCGCCTTGGCCTTGGCGCTGTCGAGCGGGAAATGCCAGCCGATCGTCTTGTGGCAGTCCTCGCAAGCCTGGTCCTTGACCTGCACGAACGGCTCTTGGTGGCACTTGCCGCAGTCGCTGCCGAAGGAGGCGTGCGCACTCGACAGCGGCCCGACATCCCACGAGGCATCGGCGGTCAATCCCTGCTTCGAATTGTCCGTGCGCTGCGTGCCGGGGTTCAGGGCGTTGAGCACCGGCCAGGCGAGAAACGCCGCCAGCACCGCCGCCAGGCCGAGCCAGGACAGCAGCCGCTTCGACAAGGCCGTGCGCGCCAGTCCCGCCCGCACGTTCTTGCGCACTTCCTCCTCGCCTTCCTTCTGCGGATCGATCAGTTCCAGCGTCAGGCCCAGGTCGTGGGGCGCCGGCGCCTCGAACATGAACAGTTCGTACGGGCCGATCAGGATGCGCTGGCCGGGCTTGAGGCGCGCGCGGCGCTCGAAGCTGCCGTCGACGCTGAAGCTGCCGCCGGCCGCCTCCAGGTAGGCCGCGCCGTCATCGCCGCGGGTCAGCACCGCGTGGTTCAGCGCAACGCGCGAATCGGGCAGGTGCAGCTGGCAATCGGAGCCGCGGCCGATGCGCAGCGATTCGGCGGACAAGGTCTGCTCGGTGCGCGCGAGCTGGTTTTTCTTGTTGCGCGTCTGGGTGATGAGCAATAGCTGCATGGCGCCCGCCTACCAATAGAAAAACACGGCGATGACGTGCGCGGTCAGCGCACCGAGCAGCGCGATCGACAGCGGCACATGGAAGAACAGCCAGAACTCAAGCACCGCCTTGTAGCGCACGTCCAGCCGGGCACGCGCCACCAGCTGCTGTTTTCGCAGCAGCATCGCATACAGGTCCGTGTTGGTCTTGGCCGCATCGCCCTTGAGTTCGCGCACGGACGACTTGCACAGGTCCACCGCGCGATCGGTCGGGCAGCCGCGCACACGGCCGCGCAATTGCGCCAGCACGCCGCCGCCGATGCGCGTGCCGGCAATCGATTCGGACACCGCCTTGTTGATGCTGTCCGGCATGGACATCGCCAGCCGCCGCGCCTCGCGGTCGATATCGGCGATCTTCAGCACCAGGCTGTCGAGGCTGTCGTCGCCGAGATTGGCGGTCATCAGCTTCGGGATGCGGATATAGGCGTACATGCCGTAGAAACCGGAGAAGATCACCGCCAGCATCAGCACGTAGGCCAGGGTGTGGACATTCCAGCCGACCTGGAAGCCGCTGTGCAGCGTGGCCACCACGATCAGCGTGGTGCCCAGATAGACGTGCGCCGACAGCCAGCCCTGCAGGTTGCCCCCCGCAGTCCGGTAGCGGCGCTTCTGGATGCCGAACCACAGCAACAGCAGGATGATCAGCGCACCGACAGTACCCAGCACGTAGCCCGTGATCGTCCCGCCGTAGCGGCCAACCGGGGAACTGTACAGCGCGTAGCCCAGCGCTGCCGCGACGACGATCGCCACCGCCAGTTTCAGGTAGCGGTAGTGGCGATATTCAAGGACGGTTCGGTGCCGCATCGACTGCGCTCCTCTTGACCGGAACAGACCTGGCGCCGGTGCTGCCACGTTGCCGTGGCCCCGCCGCGCGCCGTCAACGCCTTGCGAGGCGTTCTTTTAGCGGTGCCTGCCGGACCGTACTTGAACAAATCCGGCTTCGTTGAGTCTATCGTGTTTTTGATCCAGGTCAGCCTCCCCCGATCAGGTGGTCGACGTGGTTCCAAACCCGGCAGGGCGGCCGCAATGCGGCCCCGGCTATAATCGCTGTTTTGTCCTTTCGAGACCTTTTCCGTGAGTGGATTTCTGGCAGTGGCCGCCGTGATGGTGCTGGTGGCGATGGCGTTTGTGGTGGTTCCGCTGTG
>DASUDU010000370.1:0-3220 GCA_036275435.1 Usitatibacteraceae bacterium
TTCGAGCGCCAGGTCGCTGGCATTCTGCTCCGGCGCGGCGTAATGCCGCTCGCGAATGCCGGTGCGCGAGACGATCCACTCGTCGCTGGTCTCGACGATCTTCTCCAGGTCGGCATTGGTCACCAGGCGCTCGGGCAGATAGCTGCCGGTTCCGGCGATGCGCGAATAGATCACGCGCCCTCCCCGTTGGCCGCACGCGGTGCGAGCATGCCCTCGGCATGCAGGCGCTCGATTTCAGCGGTGATCAACTTGAGCAAGCCGTGCTCGACTTCCGACGCGGCGCGCCGCAACGCGTGGGAAAACGCCACCGCGTCGGCCGAACCGTGGCTTTTCACCACCACGCCGCGCAGGCCGAGGAACGCGGCGCCATTGAAGCGGCGGTGGTCCATGCGGTGCTTGAAGCGGTTGATCACCGGCAGTGAAACGAACGCGGCGAACTTGCTGTAGAGACCGTTCTTGTATTCGGCCTTGAGGAAATCGGCGACCATGCGCGCCATGCCCTCGGAGGTCTTGAGCATGACATTGCCGACAAAGCCGTCGCACACAACGACGTCGGTGGTGCCCTTGTAGATGTCGGTGCCCTCGACGTTGCCGTAGAAGTTGAGGTGGCTGGCCTTGAGCAACTCGCCGGCGGCCTTGACGTTTTCGTTGCCCTTGATGTCTTCCGAACCGATGTTGAGCAGCCCGACGCTCGGCCGCTGCTTGCCT
Organism: Usitatibacteraceae bacterium; assembly: GCA_036275435.1. Taxonomy (GTDB): domain Bacteria; phylum Pseudomonadota; class Gammaproteobacteria; order Burkholderiales; family Usitatibacteraceae; genus UKL13-2. The sequence continues at coordinate 709 of DASUDU010000370.1, forward strand.
TCGACCGCGGTGCACAGCATCGCGCCCATGATGCCGAATTGCAGCAGGTGCTCGGGCGTGCACTCGGCGTTGGCGCCCAGGTCGAGCGTATAGACGACGCCCTTGCGCGTCGGCAGCGCCGCGGCGATGGCCGGCCGGTCGATGCCGGGCAGGGTCTTGAGCACGAACTTGGCGATGCCCATCAGGGCGCCGGTGTTGCCTGCCGAAACGCAGGCGCAGGCTTCGCCGGATTTCACCAGGTCGATGGCGACGCGCATCGACGAATGCTTCTTGTTGCGGATGGCCGAGCGGATGTCTTCGTCCATGCCGACCACGTCGGGGGCATCGACCACGCGCAGCCGGTCGCCGCCGTTCCAGCCGGCGCGCTTGAGTTCAGCCTGGATCTCGGCCGTGCGGCCGACCAGGATCACGCGGCAGCTGCCTTCCGTTTCGAGAAAGGCGAGCGCTCCCGGGACCGTCACCGACGGTCCGTGGTCGCCACCCATCGCGTCGATGGAAATGGTTGTCTGCATCAGGGGAAAAGCCCTCCTCCGGGCTTTTCACGTGGTCGCTGTTGTTGTTTCGCGATGCCGAAGGAATACAGCCGGCCTATTCGTCTGACTTGGACTTGACGACCTTCTTGCCGCGGTAAAAACCGCTCGGGCTGATGTGGTGACGCAGGTGCGTCTCGCCCGTGGTCGGCTCGACGGCGATCGGCGGATTCGACAGGAAGTCGTGCGCACGATGCATGCCGCGCTTGGACGGCGATTTCTTGTTTTGTTGAACGGCCATGATGAATCTCCTAAATTGAAAACGTCTACTGCTTGTCTTTCAGCGCCTTGAGGGCCGCAAACGGCGACTCGCGCCGTTCCCTGCCGGCCGGCGCCGATTCGCCCGACGCCCCGCCAGTCCATCCCGCTGCCGGCACCTCGAGCAGCAACTCTTCCTCGACGCGCTCGAGAATGTCGAGGCGCGGCCCGCAAACGATGGTGTCCTCGTCGTCCGGCTCGGATTCGAGCGGGGGCAACTCGGACTCATCGCCCACCAGGACGAGCATGCTCTCCAGGTTGACCTCGTGCCGCTGCGCTTCCAGCGTGACGCGGTCTGCCAGGAAAAACCAACCATAAATTATACACTTAACCCGTTTCTGCGCACCACCGAGCCGATCCTTGCGCACGCTGCCGGTCAGCCGGTACTGGATGCGCCCGCCGGGCGCGGCCAGCAACTGGCGAAGCCGCGGCAGGTCCATCGGATCGATTTCGCCGGAAACGGTCTCGCCCGAGCGGGTAAAGCGGTCTACCTGAATGAATGGGGTTTCGTGCATGGTCCGGCGCGCACAGCGCGGCGAAGGTTCGGTCGCAAGGCCGGATATGCTATGATTTTTGTTCGAAAAAGTCAAAAAAGTCGTTGATTTTGAAGACAAATCTGATCCTGGCGTCGAGTTCCCCGTACCGCGCCGAGCTGCTGCGCCGGTTGCGCCTGCCGTTTTCCGTCGTGCGTCCCTCGACCGACGAGGCCGCACGGCCCGGCGAATTGCCCGAAGCGCTTGCGCGTCGCCTGTCGATTGCCAAGGCGCAGGACGTGGCGCGAAACGCAGCCGGTTGCGTGGTGATCGGCTCCGACCAGGTTGCCGAACTCGCCGGCGAGGCGATCAACAAGCCCGGGTCGCTCGCGCTCGCGCGCGCGCAGCTCAGGCGCCTTTCCGGGCAGACGCTGGTCTTTCACAGCGGGCTGGCGGTGCTCGACACCCGAAGCGGGCGCTGCGAGGACGCCGTCGTGCCGACCACGGTGCGGTTCCGCCGGCTGAGCGACGCCGCAATCGAGCGCTACCTGGAGCTCGAACCGGCCTTCGACTGCGCCGGCAGCGCCAAGGCCGAGGGGCTGGGTATCGCCTTGCTCGAATCCGTCCGCAGCGAGGACCCGACCGCGCTGATCGGCCTGCCGCTGATCACCCTGACGACGATGCTGCAACAGTGCCAGATCGAGCTGCCGGCATGAGCCGCGGCACGCTGTTCCTGATCCCGTCCAACCTGTCCGAGCCGGTCGATGCCGGGGCGATCCTGCCGGCCACGGCGCTGGAGACCGCGCGGCGGCTGAGGCACTTCGTGGCCGAAAACGCCAAGTCGGCGCGCGCCTTCCTCAAGGCCGTCGGCACGCCGCACCCGATCGCCGAACTCGACATCCGCGAGTGGCCGCGGCAGGCCGATGCCGCGGCGATGCAGGCATTGTTGGGCCCGGCGCTGGCCGGCGAGGATCTCGGACTGCTGTCCGAGGCCGGCGCACCGGCGGTCGCCGATCCCGGTGCGCTGCTGGTTGCCGCGGCCCACCAGGCGGGCATTGTGGTGCGTCCGCTGGTCGGCCCCTCGTCGATCCTGCTCGGGTTGATGGCGTGCGGCTTCAACGGCCAGAAGTTCGCCTTCCACGGTTACCTGCCGCAGGACAAGGCCGCGCGCGTTGCACGCATCCGCGAACTGGAGCAGGAATCGCGGCGCAAGGGCATGACGCAGGTATTCATCGAGACGCCCTACCGCAA
>DASUDU010000371.1:0-3056 GCA_036275435.1 Usitatibacteraceae bacterium
GTCACGCCGGAACGAGCACCGGCTGCCAAGCCGGAAGCGCCGGTTACAAGGCCGGAAGCGCCGGCGGCAAAGCCGGCCCAGCCTGCGGATCCCGTTTCAAGGCGCGCAGACGACGGCGACAAGACCATGCTGATGCCGAAGTTTGACCCGAACGCGACCTTGCAGCTGAACCGACCACCGCTCGAAGGTGCCGCAGTGCCTGCCCAGAATGTGAACGGCGACAGCACAACGGGGAGGAGCGTAACCGAGGTCCTGGCCGCACCGCCCCCTGCACCCTTGGTGGGCGTGCATGCCGATGCCGCTGCCGCATTGCCGATCCTCAACGAGGAAACCGCCAACCGCCTGCGCCGGCCGGCTCCCTCGGGCACCAGCCTGGTCGTCCTGCTGCCGCACGACGTGGGCGATTTTTCGCGGCCCCATGCCGTCCCCTCCGGCGAGTTGGCGAGCGATTTCGTAAGCGCCAACTATGGCGCCGGCGGCGACACCGTGGTGGTCAGGTTGGCGCTGTGCTGGGACAGTGACGAGGCGCGCGAACCGTTGGACCGCTTGATTCGCGAACACGGTGACAAGGCGCGGGCGGCTGCCGACGGCAGCTGGGTGCTCGCCGAAACCGCGCAGGGCATCACCTTTGCCTGGACGCGCGATTCGTATTCGTTTTCCGCCTCATGCGCCAAGGGACTGGGGCCGCTGTCGCGGTTTCTCTGGGCGTTTCCCTACTAGCCTGCATATTTCATGGGTCGGCCCCGTTTCTTGGCCGTTTTCACTCGGTCGATGAATCGCTTTCTTGAAGTCCGACTCGTATAGATCGAACCGCCGGGCCTGCGCGCTCGATAGCGGGCCGCTGGACACGCAATTTTCCGCCCTCCTTCGTCGCGATATCTCGATATCGCTCGGTCGGTCGAGCGAAAAATCTCGCGCCCATCGACCCACTCTCGAACGTGCCCCCATGAAATATGCAGGCTAGGCCGAGCGGACGAGTCCTTCAAGCCGCTCGGCCAGGGCCGCAACCGGTTCTTCGCGATCGAATACCGCGCCGCGCTCCTCGAGCAGGTGCTTGCGCAAACGCGCGTTGCGCGCCCGGTCGGCAGCGACCTCGCCGGCAATTTCTAGCCAATCCGCCGCATCGCGCGCGATCAACTCCTCGCAACCGGCCAGCCGCAACATCGCCATGGTCTGCCGGCCGCGCATGAATTCCCCCGGCAAGGTGACGATCGGCGTGCCCACCGCCAGGGCGTCAAGCGAGGTGTTGCCGCCCGACCAGCCGAGCGTGTCGAGCATGACATCGGCCGCGCCGACGATGGCGCGAAAACCGCTCTCGCTTTGCCGCGGCAGGAGCTTGAACTGCCCGCGCGGTTGCAGGCCGCGCGCGGACATACGGCGGGCGATGCGCTCGGCGAAGGCGCGATTGAGCGCCGGATACGATGCCTGGAAAAACAGCAGGACCGCACGCCGATCGCGCGCCATGAGTTCGACATACAGTTCGTCATTGTCCGGATGGATCTTGAACAGCGACTGCGGGCAAACGTACAGGTGCGCCGATGCGTCGATGCCCAGTGCGGCGCGCTCGACAGCCGGCACGCCAGGCGGCATTTCGTAGCGCGTGCCGATCCCGGGCAGCAGCACGAGCGGCTCCGAATACTGCGCGGCATGGTCCAACGGTTCCATGGCCGCGCAGGAAAAGTAGGCGTCGATCTCGGCGCTGCCGGTGGTGACCGGATGCCCCCACCCGGCGCATTGCAGCGGAGCCAGACGCATGTTGACCAGCAGGTAGTTCTGCGCGCCCATGCCGACTTCGGGGTAGACGATGATGTCGGCCCGTTCGTCGCGCAGCGCTTCAGCAACCTGCTGCGCGCTTCCGCGCGCCAGCACGAACCGGTCCGCAGCCGCCTCCAGGCGCCGCCCGAAGGCGTCCGGCTCCCAGCCCGTGTAATACACGACGCGCTCAAAGCGGCGCGCATCCAGCCCGGTGATCCAACTCGCGAAATAATTGCCGATCGTGCACTGCCGGAAAAAGCTCGAGACAAACACCACCTTGATGCGCCCGCGTGCGCGCGGCATGCGCCGCTCCAGCAGGTCCGGACGCGCCTCGCGGATCAGCGCGCGCAGCAACGCGGCATAGGACTCCTGCAGCGGCCGGTCATCGCGCGCGTGATAGGCGAGCAGGAAGTTGGTCTGGGAGAATTCGAACACGCTTCGCGCGTCCGGGCACCAGGTTTCGCGAGTCGCCGACAATCGGGCAAGCGCATCCGCATAGGCGTGGCGCAGCGCGTCAATCTGCTCGGCGCTTTCGGGAATCTGCGGCAGCAGGAGGTCCGCGCGCAAGCGCCGGCCGGGCCGCATGGACTGGCCGGCCGGCGGGGCAACGGCCAGCATACCGCGCGCCGCCTCGTATTCGCCGATCTCGGCAAGCACAAAGCCGAGCAGGTCGCGCGCGGCTTCGTCGCCTGGGTCGAGCTCCAGCAGGCGCGACAGATGCAGGCGTGCCGCGGGGAAGTCGAAGGTTTCGGCGGCGAGCGTCGCAGCGCTGCGCAGCACGCGGGTCGAGCCGGGATCCCGCTGCAGCGCGTTCGCGAACGACAAGGCCGCCGCGCTCACCTCACCGGCACCCTGCTCGACGACGCCGGTGCGCCACCAGGCTTCGGCACTGTCGGCCGACCGCGCCCACTGGCGCCAGGCCTGCGCCGCCTGCTGCAGTTCGCCGCGCCGCCGGCGTGCCTCGCCGAGACGTTGCCACAGGTGCGCGTTAGCCGGATCGATCGCCAGCGCGCGCTCCCATGCCGCCAGCATCGCGTCGTGATCGTTGCTTGCGGCATGCAGTGATGCCATGAACTCGTGAAACGCGGAAAAGCGCGCCGCCCCGAGCAACTCCAGGCGCGTCGCGCTTTGCCGTGCGGCGGCAAGGTCCGCACACGCGAACTGTGCCTTGGCCAGGAAGAACAGCGCCTCCGCATCCTCGCCCAGGGCGCTGACAAGCCGCTCGGCCGCTTCGCGCGCGCTCTGCGCCTGGCCTTGCTGCAGCAACAGGTCGATCCAACGTCCGGCGAGTCCCGGATCGG
>DASUDU010000372.1:0-3746 GCA_036275435.1 Usitatibacteraceae bacterium
CGCGGTGGCGATGTCGCAGGAGAGTTTTTCGAAAAAACCGGTGATGCGCGCGAACAGGCCCGGCTGGTCGCGCGTCATCACCATCACCGCGAAGCTCTCCGCGCCGCTGTCCTCGGTGGCCTCGCGCACCCGCACCAGCGCATGTGGCGGCGCCGGATCGGCATCGGTCTCGCGCGCGTGCCAGGCCAGTTCGCCGGCATCGAAGCGCTGGAAATAGTTCTCATCGACGTGCGTCCACAATCGCGGCACCGCGGCCTCGCCAGCATGCCGCCGGTAGAGCGCCAGCGCCTCGGCCTTCTTCAATTCCATCCAGCGCTCGTTGTGCACGGCATCGCCGCGCAGCAAGCGTCGCGTGGCGCGGAACAGCTGTTCGAGCAACCGCGCCTTCCAGTTGTTCCAGACATGCGGGCTGGTGCCGCGGATATCCGCCACCGTCAGCAGGTAGAGTGCGGTCAATCGGCGCTCGTCGCGGGCAAATTGCGCGAACGCGGAGATCACGTCCGGGTCCGCAAGGTCCTGCTTTTGCGCGACGGCCGACATCTGCAGGTGGTGCTCCACCAGCCAGGTGATCAGGTCGACGTCGGCGCGCGCCAGTCCGAGCTTGCGGCAGAACTGGCGCGCATCCTTCTTGCCCAGCGTGGAGTGGTCGCCGCCGCGGCCCTTGGCGATGTCGTGGAACAGCGCGGCCAGGTAGAGAACCTCGGGCCGGGCAAACTCGCCGGCCAGTTCGTGGCAGAACGGAAACTCGTGCGCGAAGCGCGGCAGCACGAGGCGCCGCAGGTTGCGGATCACCATCAGGATGTGCTCGTCCACCGTGTAGACGTGGAACAGGTCGTGCTGCATCTGCCCGACGATCCGCCCGAAGGCCGGCAACAGGCGGCCGAGCACGCCATAGCGGCTCATGCGGCGCAGCGTAAAGCTGACCTTGTCGTGCGTCAGGATCGACAGGAACAAGCGGTGCGCCTCGGCGCTGTTGCGCACCGTCGCATCGATCAGGTGCACGCCGCGCCACAGCGCGCGCAGCGTCTCCGGCTCGAAGAACTCGGCTTCGCGCACCCGCTGCAGGGCAATGAATGCGCGCAGCACCGCCAGCGGCTCGCGTTCGAACAGCGTGACATCGTTGGCCGCAATGTTGCCGTTGACCAGCGAAAACTCGCCGTCGATCGGCTTGACCTGTTCGCGGCCGCGCGGCACGATGCGATCCATCAGGGCCGGAATGAGGATCGAATTCATCTGCCACACCCCTTTTGCCGCAAGGTAGTAGCGCTGCATGAGGATTTCCGAGGCCTGCTTGGTCGCCGTCGGGGCAATGCCCAGTTCGGCGGCCAGCGCCGCCTGGTGATCGAACACCAGGCGGTCCTCGCGGCGTCCGGCGAGGTAATGCAGGCGGATGCGCAGATCGATCAAGGTGTGGCGCAGGCGGCCGATCAGCTTGGCCTCGAACGGGCTGATCAGGCCGAGGCGCGACAATTCGTTCCAGTCCTGGCCAATGCCGGCCGCGCGCGCCAGCCACATGATGGTCTGCAGGTCGCGCAGCCCGCCCGGGCTTTCCTTGATATTCGGCTCGAGGTTGAGCGCGACGTCGTTGTGGCGGGCATGGCGCCGGCGCTGCTCGTCGATCTTGGCCTGCGCGAAGCGCGGCACATCGCGTGCCGCCGACAGGGCGGCGAGCAACGCGGCAACCTTGCCTGGGTCGCCGTGGACGATGCGCGCCTCGAGCAGGCTGGTGTCGACCGTGACATCCTTCCCGGCTTCTTCGACGCACTCGGCAATGGTGCGCACGGCAATGCCCGGTTCGAGCCCGATGTCCCAGAGCAGTCCGACAAACCGTTCCGCCTGCGCATCCGCCGCCTGTTCTTCGCCCCTGAGGATCACCAGGTCCACGTCCGACCACGGAAACAGGAAGCCGCGCCCGTAGCCTCCCACCGCGACAACGGCATGCGAATCCGGCAGCCCCGAACTGCGCGCCACATGGGCGATCAATCGATCGACCACGGTGGCGTGCTGCGTCAGGTTGCGATCGGGGTTGGGTCGGCGCTGGTAGGCCTGGCGCAGCTGCTCGCGCTCGCCGAGCAGCCAGCGCCTGAGCGCCTTGATGTCGCCGTTGCGTGCCGCCGGTGAATCGGCATCGAGCGCGCTGGCGCGCGGCAGCGCAGATCCCGTCCGCAAGCTGGACATGGCTTCAGGAGGCCGCAGGCGGGGGTGGCGAACCTTGGGAGACAGTGAGCACCTCGAAGCCCTCATCGGTGACCAGCACGGTGTGCTCCCATTGCGCCGACAGGCTGTGGTCCGCCGTCACGACGGTCCAGCCGTCGTTGAGCATGCGGATTTCCTTGCGTCCGGCGTTGATCATCGGCTCGACGGTGAAGATCATGCCGGCTTTGAGCGGCATGCCGGTGCCCGGCTTGCCATAGTGCAGGATCTGCGGGTCTTCGTGGAACTTTCTGCCAATGCCATGGCCGCAGAATTCGCGCACCACGCTGTAGCCCGCGCCCTCGGCATGCGACTGGATGGCGTGGCCCAGGTCGCCCAGGGTCGCGCCGGGCCTGACCTTGCGGATGCCGTGCCACATCGACTCGAAGGTGCTTTCGCACAGGCGCCGCGCTTGGATGGATGGTTCGCCGATGCAGAACATGCGGCTGGTGTCGCCGTGGTACCCGTCCTTGATGACCGTGATGTCGATGTTGACGATGTCGCCGGCCTTGAGCACGCGATCACCCGGGATGCCGTGGCAGACCTGGTGGTTGACCGATGTGCACACCGATTTCGGGTAGGGACGGTGGCCGGGAGGGGCGTAGTTGAGCGGTGCCGGCGTGGTCCCCTGCACATTCACCATGTAGTCGTGGCAAAGCTGGTCGATCTTCGCGGTGGTCACTCCCGGCTTGACGAAAGGCGTGATGTAGTCGAGGACTTCGGCCGCAAGGCGGCCGGCGACGCGCATCTTTTCGATTTCTTCGGGGGTCTTGATGACGACGTGCACGGGGATCCAAGGGTGAAAACGGGCCGCGCATTATAACAAGGGGCCGGCTGCGGCTAGCGCTTCCCGGCCGCCAGTTCGCGTTTGCGCCGGTGGACTTTCCAGACTTCGCGCTGCAGCCAGAGCAGCGCGCGCTTGGACTCGAAATGCTCGCTGGCCATCAGCAGCTTCTGTGCGCCTTCGGGCGAAAAACCGCGCAGGCGCGTTCCGGGAATGGTGTCGTACTCGTGTGCATCGTAAAGGCTTTCGAGCATCAGGCTCGGTTTTTCGCCGATCACCTTGAGCAGGTCGGTGTCGACCACCCACAGTTCCGGCCCCACTTCGAACATGCGCAGTTGCACGTTGGCGAAGTTGTAATAGATGCCCTGCCAAGGCGTCAAGTGGCTTCGGCCGAACCAGTCGCCAAACTCGGCGGCGATGCCCATAATTGGCTTGGCAAGCATGAACGAGCACGGAAAGAAGATCAACAGCGCAAAGCCCGCGGCAGTGGCATTGACCCCGAACTTCCAGAACGGCAGCCAGCACAGCAGGATCGTCAGGCCGAAGCGCAGGATCGCCGAGACCGCCAGGTCACGCCGGGGTGTGTCCTCGGGAGGGCGCCCGGTCATCTCGGGGCGCCGCATCGCGACGCGAGCGCGGATGCGGTTTGCAATACGGAACGATTTGCGCTTATAATCATGGGCTTGGCGTCTTTCTTCGTGGGCGGCGCCAACCGGTTCGGCAATGGTGCCGCAGCCGGAAAATCCGCACCCTCGCATCGTTAAGGTCT
>DASUDU010000373.1:0-4192 GCA_036275435.1 Usitatibacteraceae bacterium
GAGGCTGACCTGCGCTGGAATCGCGTGCCGAAGGCGCCGGATCCCGCGCCGGCGCCCGAACCGCCACGCTCGGAGACGCCCCAAGCGGCGGAGCCTGCGCAATCGGCCATCGATGAACTGGAGATGTTGTCCGCTCCGGCCATCCCGGCAGAAGCACCGGCGATGCTGGTCGTGGATGCGACCCCCGCCAGCGACCTCGACCTTCCCCTCGACGACCGTTCGGCCGAGGATCGCGTGCGGCGCATCGAGTACATGCATGGCCGGTTCCCCGAGCTGAAATCACAAACCATCTCGATCGAGGATCCGGATTCGGTCATCAATGCCGCAAGGCTGTATTTCGAGGAGCAGCAACACGACCGCGCCTGCGAGCTGCTTACCTTCGGCGTTGAGGAGCGCCCGCAGGAGGTGCGTTACTGGCTGGCGCAATTCGAGATCTTCCGGCTCGAGAACATGGCTGCGGAGTTCACCGAACTGGCCGGGAAGTTCCACGTGCTGTTCGCGTACACGCCGTATTGGCCGAAGGTCTGCCATATCGGGCGGGAACTCGACCCGGGCAATCCGCTGTTTTCGGCCGGTCGCGACGTGCTCGCCGAGGACGGCCAGTTCGATCCGGTTGCCGAGAACTGGCTCAATGCACCGATGGACTTCACCGCCGATGCGCTGATGTCCGACCTGCGCCGGGAATTGTTTGACGACCACAATGTCGATCGGGCGGACTTCGCGTCCCTGTCGCAGCGCCTTTCGGAGGTTCGCGCGCAATGACCGACCTCGATATCTTCCAAGGCGCAATGCCGGTGCGACGCACCTCGATCCGGGAACGCGGCCAGCGTGTCGAGATCGCCAACACCATCAAGCTGTTCGCCGAGGTACCGGCGCCGATCAACGCACAGCACGTGCGCAAGCTGATCGAGTTCGAGGACTCGCTGTACCCGGTGATCCAGGCCGACAAGTCCTGGTTTTTCAGCAACCCGGTCCATCCGGACGCGCTGCAGTTCTCGCGTGACCTGCAACTCATCCACAGCCTCGGCGCAAAGACGCTGCAGCAGTTGATCGAGCGTCGCGGCGAATGGTGCAAGGGCGACGGCGACCCGCTGCTGGTGCAGTGCATCGCCATTGCGCTGTTCCACCATGCCGCCGCCTTGAAATGGCGATTCTTCCGCCATGAACCGGCCAAGCCGACGATCTGGAAGGATCTCCATGCGCTGTATGTGCTGGCCGAATCGACCGGGTGCGCGACCGCCCCGCTGGTCCTGTTCGAGTTCGAGCCGCAGTACCGGACATCGATCCAGGCGCTGTACCTGCGCACCCTGATGCTCGAGTTGCTCAACACCGGCAACCTCACCACGATACAGATCGAGATCGCCGACGGCTGGCTGGCCGAGTGGACACCTGAGTACTTGTTGGAGTCAACCTGGTCGCCTCGTGCGCATGCGCTGTATGCCAACCTCGATTCGATGGCCGGGCTGCAACTGGTCACCGGCGTTCGCCCGCAGCCTTCCTACCGATATTTGCGCGCCGACGGGCTCAAGGGACAGATCGAGGCAGTACGCGGCCAATTGCGCAAGGGGCAGCCCTACCACGGTCGCGGCCCGACCACCCACTTTTCCGTTGATGAGCACGTTGCGCTGCTGGCCGCGATCGAGCGCCTGCACAGCACCATCCTCCAGGCCAGCGCCTCGCGCATCGAGGAACGCACCCCGGTAGAGAATCTGGCCGCCGAGGTTGCCGTCGGCTTTGCCAATGCGCGTGCCGTCTTGCAGGTTCCCGGCGAGCCCGCGCCGGATCCCGCGGGGCATGTCGAACGGTGGAAGGTTCATGACCTGTCGTCGAAAGGCATGGGCCTGATGGTCGATCGGGGTGCCGGAGAGCGCACCGCCATCGGGGAGATCCTCGCGGTTCGCGCAGGCGGCTTCCGGCATTTCATGCTCGGCGTCGTGGTGCGCAGGATCATCCACCGCGTCAGCGGCGAAACGCTGCTCGGCGTCGAGCTGCTGTCCTACCGGCCGCTGCCGGTCCTGCTCGCGCTGTACAACCACCCGCGCGATGCCGAGCCGGACCCGGTTTCGGCACCGGTCGCCGCCATGTACCTTCCGGGACCGGACCCGGAAGGCAAGCGCGACATCCTGGCCCTGCCGGGCACGGACTTCGGCCTGAAGAACGTGTTCAAGCTGGCCACGCGCGAGACGGCCTTTCGCGTGCGCATCAACCGCATCCTGCGCAAGGGCCAGGACTGGGTCGGATTGCGCTTCGAAGTGATCGGCAAGAAGGAATCCGACCTGTTCTGAGCGCGCATCAGCGCGCAGCGGCCTTGGCGCGGCGCGCCGACTTCGGATCGATCCGCAGCGGCTCGAGCAACTCGATGCGATCGCCCTCGCGCAAGACGTAGTCCGGCTTGCGCAACTTGCCCCAGACGGCAACGGCTACCCGCGCCGGCAAGGGCTCCATTTGCAGCCGGGCCAACGCCTGGGCCAGCGTCGTGCCCGGCGGCAGGCTGGCCAATCGCTCTTGCGTTTCACCCAACGCAACCCAGCGCACGCGGATGGCTTCCGGGCGGCTCATGGGCCGCCGTAAACCTGGTCGGCGCGCGCGATGAACCGGTCGATCATGGTGCTGGCGACGAACTCGAAGACCGGCCCCACCGCCTTGGCCAATACCGCGCTGGCGAACTCGTAGTCAAGCGCCAGGGACACCTTGCATGCCGCCGCCTCGAGCGCCTGGAAAGTCCAGCGCCCGTCGAGCTTGCGAAACGGGCCGTCGACAAAGCGCATGTCGATCCATGCGTCCCCGACGCGCAGGTTTTCGGTCGTGAAGGATTGGCGGATGCCGCGGTAGTCGATGAGGATCGTGGCGATGGCGGTTGCGGCATCGCGGCGCAGCACGCTGGCGCCTCCGCACCAAGGCAGGAACTCCGGGTAGCGGTCGATGTCATCGACCAGCGCGCACATGTCGGCCGCGGAATGCAGGATCAGCGCAGATTTCTCGATGTGCGGCATGCGAAGCGATGGCGGTTGGTGGTGCGCAGCGTGAATTATCCACGGCGCGGGGGCCGGACACCACAGGGGCATCCGATACAATTCATGCCATGTCGATCGTCACCAACAAGAAGGCCCTGTTCGATTACTTCATCGAGGACCGCCTCGAGGCCGGCCTCGTGCTCGAGGGCTGGGAGGTCAAGGCGATCCGCGCCGGACACGTGCAGATCAAGGAAGGCTATGTCATTGTCAAGGACGGCGCATTCCACCTGATCGGCGCGCACATCTCGCCGTTGCCCGAGGCGTCCACGCATGTGCATCCCGACCCGGTGCGCACGCGCAAGCTGCTGCTTCGTGCCGAGGAAATCAGCAAGCTGATCGGCAAGGTCGAGCAAAAGGGCTACACGCTGGTGCCGCTGGATCTGCACTTCTCCAAGGGCAACATCAAGCTCACGATCGGGCTGGCCAAAGGAAAGAAGCAGCACGACAAGCGCGAAACCGAAAAGGAGCGCGACTGGAAGCGCGAGCAGCAGCAGTTGCTCAAGCAAAAGAACGTGAAGTGATGCGTGCCGGTTCGCCGGCACCTGCAGATCGTGTGCTTGGCAAATCGCGAGGCCCGGCGGGCGTTTCCGGCCGAAAGGGCCCGGAAAACCGCGCCCGTCCTAGACTTTTGGATAGTCCGGCTGCTTGGACGGCTGCGCCAGGTCGAACGCCGGCAATTGCAGGGCGCATGCGTTGATGGCGCGAATCCGCGGATAGTCGTCCAGCGGGCACTTGAAGCGGTTGGCGTTGGCCACTTGCGGAATCAGGCAGATGTCGGCCAGCGTCGGCGTGTCGCCGAAGCACAGGCAGCCGGGATTGCGGCGCGCGGCGAGCATCGCCTCGATGGCAAGAAATCCCTCGCGGATCCAGTGCGCATACCAGCGATTGCGCGCCGCCTCGTCCGCGCCCAGCTGGTCGCGCAGGTAACCGAGCACGCGCGTGTTGTTGAGCGGATGGATGTCGATGGCCGCCATTTGCGCCAGCGCGCGAACCCAGGCGCGGTCGGCGGGAAGCGTCGGCAGGAACGGCGGCTGCGGATGCGTCTCGTCGAGGTACTCGATGATTGCCAGCGATTGCGGCAGGGCCAGTTCCCCGTCGACCAGGAACGGCACCAGCCCCTGCGGGTTCACCGACCGGTAGGCGGGCAGGTTTTGTTCGCCGTTGGCCAGGTGCACGAA
>DASUDU010000374.1:0-2497 GCA_036275435.1 Usitatibacteraceae bacterium
TCAACCGCTGACGCTTGCACGCCGAGCACACTGGCGATCATGGCGGCCAGGTCGTCGGCGCGCTGGTCAAGGCCGGTAAAGCCGGCGCACACCGCAACCGGGTGGCCGTGCCGCAGCACCTCGGCGCCCAGCCCGGCCAAGGCCTCGCCGAGCGCCGCGCGACCGTGATCGCTCAACAGTTGCACGCCGGTCATTCCGGCCGCCGCGCCTTCGGCCACGACGATTCCGCCCTCCTGCGCCAGCGCCCAGCGCGTGGTGGTGCCGCCGGCATCGATGCCCAGCCCCAGCGCGCCGCTCACCGCGCGCCTCCGGACAGGTCGCCAGCGCTGAATTGCACGCGCTCGCTTTCCGTGCCGTATCGATCGAAGGTCGAGGCAACAACCGCCTCGATCGCACCCGGCAGGTCGCGGAACGTCGTGACCATGGCGTGTCCGCCGCGATCCTCGGGGCTCATCGACACGCCCCACAGCCGGAAGGACCACACGCCGCGCGCTTTGACCCAGGTTCCCAGGCGCCAGGCCGACTCCGGACGGCGCACGACCACCGATATCTCCTGGCCGCCGCTGGCGCGCGCGCGCTCCAGGTCGATTTCCGGCGGCGCCGGACGTGCCGTCGACAGCCATGGCGCGGCCGGTGGCAATGCCGGGCCGGCGGATGCGCCGTAGGCGTTGCGCAACAACTCGTCGTTGATGCCGCGCCGGTTCTCCTTCAGCGCCACGGCGCTGAAGTGGATGTGTCCCTGCGCGGCGCGGCGCGCGCGCACCCGGGCGATCTGGTCGGTGATTTCGCCGGGCATCCACGACTTTTCGCTGGCGTCGATGCGACTGGTGTAGAGCCCCGGGAAGATGTGCCGGCCGGCCGTATTCTCGCGATGCCACTGGTCGAGCAGCACCTCGAACGCCTGCTCCCGTTGCGCGATCGGCCAGTACAACTGCGGCGCCAGGTAGTCCATCCAGCCCTGTTGCAGCCACAACTCGACGTCGGCAAAGATCTTGTCGTACTGACTGAAGCCGCTGATGCCCGGCGGGCGATTCTCCGGCTTGCCGATGCCGAACGGGCTCACGCCGAAGCGCACCCAGGGTTTCTCTTTCTTGATCCCGGCGTGGATCGATTCGACGAGGCGATTGACGTTGCCGCGCCGCCAGGCCGCGCGGTCGTTGGCTCCGCCTTGCGCAAGCCAGCGGTTCCAGGGCCCCTCATCGGGAAACTCCAGATCTACCGGCGGCATCGATCCGGGAACGGTCACCGGATAGGGATAGAAGTAGTCGTCGATGTGCACGCCGTCGATGTCATAGCGACGGACCACGTCGAGGATCACGTCGAGCGTGCGCCGCTCGGAAATCGGCTCGCCCGGATCCATCCAGAGGAATCCGCCATAGCTTTTCACCACCGGCGGATGCGTGTTGGCGATGTGGCTGGCGGCGTTTGCCGCCTTGGCCGCGGTATGCCGGGCGCGGTACGGGTTGAACCACGCGTGCAGTTCGATGCCGCGCTTATGGGATTCATCGATCCAGAATTGCAGCGGGTCGTAATACGGAGCCGGCGCACGCCCCTGCTCGCCGGTCAGGTACTCCGACCACGGCTCGAGCGCCGATTCATACAGCGCATCGGCCGATGGCCGCACCTGGAAGATCAGCGCATTCAATCCCAGCGCCTGCGCCTTGCCGATGATCTCGATCGCCTCGGCTTGCTGCTCGGCCGTGGTCAGGCCGCGCCGCGAGGGCCAGTCGATGTTGGCCACCGTCGCCACCCACGCGGCGCGAAACTCGCGCGGCGCCGGCGGCGCCGTCTCGGCTTGCGGCGTACCCCGCGCGGCGCGTTCGGGCGCGGCTTCCGGTGCGGCCGGGGGCACGCTGGTACAAGATCCCAGTGCCACCATCCAGAACACGGCAAGCAAACCCAAGCACTGGCGGGCATTTCGGGCCGAAAATGCTCCGAACGCCGCGCCGGTATTGGCCTTTTCCCTGTTCGTCATCTGCCGCGCCTTCACACCTTTACAAACCATTTCTTTTTCCACATGAACCACGCCACCGCGAACATGGCCAGGTTAAACACGATGGCGAACAGCAACGAGGCGTTCACCGGCGCGATCGGCAAGGCCTGGATCGGCGCATAAAGGATCGCCTTCAACGGGGTGGCCGGATCGCCAAGCTTGATGTACCCGAGCATTTTGGCCACAAACCCGCTGAAGGCAAAGATGAACAGCGCGTTCATGCCGTAGATGGTAAAGGGCAGCAGCCATTTGCGCGACGCTTCGCGCACCGGCGCCGATGCCACCGCGTCGATCAGCCAATAGAAGGTGCCAAACACCAGCAGCGCCCAGCCGCTCATGAACACCGCGTACGAGGGCGTCCAAAGGCTCTTGTTGATGGGCATGAACACGGCATCCATCATCGCGCCCAGCCACAGGCACAGCAGGCCCGCGAGCAGCATCCACACCGTCTTCGACGCCGCGTCCACCTTCGCGGCCAGGCCATGGCCGGTGAGCACGCCAACG
>DASUDU010000375.1:0-3294 GCA_036275435.1 Usitatibacteraceae bacterium
AAGCTGATGGTCAAGCTGGGCAACGCGGCGATCGACGGCGGCGATCCGCGCATCGATTTTTCGCGCTACCCGGAAACCGCGCCGATGCTGGCCGACGCACGCTTTCTGCTCGCGGCGGTGGCCACGCCGGCGGGCCATCCCTTGTTCCGCTGGCAGGAGCTCGAGGAAAAGACCACGCGCGGCGAGGCGCTGGAGCGCTGGATCGCCCAGTGTCGACCCAACCTGGCCAAGCTGTTGCCGGGCTGCGCATTCGAGTCGCTGCTGCCCGATGCGTTCTTCATGAGCTGCCGCGAATCCGACCGCCACGTGCGCCCCTATTCGGTCCGCGCCGGCGTGGCATTCCTGGAATCGGCACTCGGCACCCCGGCGGCCAGCCTGCGCGCGATCATCTCCGGCGTCGGCGGTGAGCGTGTAGACGAGTACCGCGTCGCCTTCACCGTGCGCGGCAAGGATGACGTGGTGCACGGCACCGTCTGGCCGCTCTACGGCCGCGAGGACGACGAAGCGGAGCCCTCCCCCGGCACTGAAATCGAAGCCGTGCTGCAAGAGTGCAAGGTTGGCGAGATCGTCAAGCTGCCGGGCCTGTTCCAGCCGGAGTTCTGCGAGGACTGCGGCGCACCGCTGTTCGCCGACTCCGACAGCGAGATGGTGCACCCGGAATTGCCCGAGGAAGCCGACTCGACCGTCGCCCATTATCACTAGGCGCCGGGCAAGAAACTCCAATACCGGCGGGGCTTTCCGGGCGTTTTCTGCCGGAACTCCGCGTCAGATCTAGGGTTTCAGCGCGTTATAGAGGAACGGCAGGCTCTCGTCCATCCGGTAGTCAATGCCGGAGTGGCTGTCGTCGAATTCCTCGTAGCGGTGGCGGATGCCGGCGGCTTTGAGGCGCTTGGACAGGATGCGCGTGCCGTAGTGGATGTGGTACTGGTCGCGCCAGCCGCAATCGATGTAGATGCCCTTGAGCGACTTCAAGGCTGCGCGGTACTTGATCACCAGGTGGATCGGGTCGTGTTTTTGCCAGGCCTTCCAGCGCGCCCCGATCAATTCACCGGTTTCCAGATTGAACGGCAGCCGGAAACCGAGCGGCGCCTTCGGGTCCGGGTCGTAGGTTGCGGCCATCGCCAGGATCATCAGCGCATGGCCTTCGGCATCGGAGAGTTTCTTCTGTTTCCACGCGTGCTCGAGGAAGCGCCTGACGCGCCCGTCGTCAAGGCCGCTCGCGGCGCCCTTTTCCTCGCGCGCGACCTCGATCGGCCCGGCATGGCGTTTCTTAACGCGGTGCTTCATCAGCTCGGTGAGCGTGCGCGGCCAGTCGTTCATGTAGACGAAGTCGAAGTAGGCGTCTCCGGAATGGTCGGCGATGGCCCCCCAATGCTCGGAGTACTTCATGCCGTGGATGATCGCGCCATAGCCTCCGGAGGACTTGCCGAAGCAGCCGCGGTGGTTGCGCGAGGCGAGCGTGCGGAATTCCGCGTCGACGGTGGGGATGATCTCGCGGACCAGGTAATCGGCGTAGCGGCCAACGGCAGAGGAGTTGACATACTGGTTACCGCCCAGCGCGGTGAAGCAATCGGGAAAGACGATGATCGCCGGGCCCATCTTGCCGGCGTGGATCAGCCGCGCGGCGCGCTCGGGGACGTTTTCGTCAAAGCCCTTCCAGCCGATGTGTGCCGGGCCCGAGCCCATGAACCCGACCAGGTCATAGAGGACCGGATAGCGCTGGTGGCGATTGGAGGGGCGATCGTAGTGCGGCGGCAGCCAGATCGACAGCGGGCGCACATGCGGGTCGCCCAGCGGGTTTTCAGCCAGGACGCGCGAGGTGTGCTCGAGTTGGACGATGCGGCCGGCGGGCCATGCGGGGCGTTTCAAGGCCATGGGAATGGGCTCCGGATGAATCGGTGATGCAACCGATTATCGCAGAGCCCCTTCCGGCCGGCGCGGCGTGGCGCATGGACGTTTCCCTCGTATTGCAGTTGCTTGCCGAGGCGCTCAGATGCGCTTGGCGGTGACGACGATGGTGTCCAGCTTCACCACGTTGGCCGATTGCGTGGCTACGGCATACGCGGCTTCGTTGTGCGTGTCGGCCTGTGTCACTTCGTAACCGCCGATGAGGATCGCCGTGGCGACGACGCCGAAGGCGGTGGCAAAGGCGCTGTTGGTACTGCGGGTGTAGGCGGCGTTGAAGAAGTTTTTCATGGTCATCTCCGGGTCTGTTGCTTCGAGTTGGTGCAACGGCGTTGTTGATGGCTGCACTGTAGACGGCGCAACGGCATGGCCACAACAACGATGCGACAAAGCGCAGAAAGCGGCGCGCGAAATGCCGTTGCGGCGGGTGATTTGCCGGCGCGCCGAGCGCCGGTCCTAGCCATCGGCCGGATTCAGCCGGAGCGCTACAATGCGCATCCGGCATCGTGGATGCCGTGACCCCGAGGAGAATTCCATGCCGTTGTCGATGTATCAGGCCAGCGTTCCGGCCTTTCGCAAAACCCTGGGCAACCTGAAGGCGATCCTGAAAAAAGGCGAGGCCTTTGCCGAGGCCCGCAAGATCGAGCCCGCGGTCCTGACGCGAGCCCGCCTCTACCCGGACATGTTTCCGCTGACCCGGCAGGTGCAGATCGCCTGCGACGTGGCCAAGGGCGCCTGCTGCCGCCTCGGCGGCAAGGACATCCCCGCGTTCGAAGACAAGGAAACCACGTTCGAGGAGCTGTACGCGCGCATCGACCGGACCCTGGAACTGGTCAATGCCGCGCAAGCCGCCGACATCGACGGCAGCGAGGAGCGCGAAATCGTCATCACGCCGGGCGGGCGCGAAATGAAGTTCAAGGGGCAGGAGTACCTGGTCAACTGGGTGATGCCGAACTTCTACTTCCATGTCACGGCCGCCTACGCGATCCTGCGCCACAACGGCGTAGAGGTCGGCAAGATGGATTTCCTCGGGCAGTTCTAGATGGAGTGGAACCTGCGGCGCATTGCCGGGCGTGCGGCGCGTTCGCTGGTGTTCATCGCCGCCAGCGTGTATGCCGGCCTGTGCGCGCTCATCTACGGGTTCCAGGAAAAGCTGATCTTCCGGCCGGCGCCCTTGCCCGAGAGCCACGCTTTCGCCATCGCCGACACCACCGAGGTGATGGTCAGGGTGGACGGCGCGGAGCTGTCGGCACTGCACTTCAGGCTGCCCAACCCCACGGGTCTGGTGTTCTTCCTGCATGGCAATGGCGGCAATCTCGCCTCGTGGCTGACCAGCACCGATTTCTACCGGCGCGCCAACTACGACCTGTTCATGATCGACTACCGCGG
>DASUDU010000376.1:0-5597 GCA_036275435.1 Usitatibacteraceae bacterium
CCCCATTCCGAGAATGCGCGAGGCCATGCGCTCGGGGTGGAACACTTCGAGTCCGTCGACTTTTTCGGAAACGCCGGCAAACCTGATCGGTTGCCCCGTCACCTGGCGCACGGACAACGCTGCGCCGCCGCGTGCGTCGCCATCGAGCTTGGTCAGGATGATTCCAGTCAGCGGAAGCACATCGGCAAATGCCTTGGCGACACGGACCGCATCCTGCCCCTGCATGGCATCGACGGTGAACAGTGTCTCGATCGGCTGCACGGCCGCATGAACGGCCTTGATCTCGTCCATCATTGCCTGGTCAATGGCCAGTCGGCCGGCCGAATCCACGATCAGGACATCATGAAAGTGGGTTTTGGCCCATTGCCGAGCACTGATGGCGATCGCGACAGGATTCTGCGTCGCATCCGAGGGGAAGAAGTCGACGCCTATGCGCTCGGCGAGGGACCGCAGTTGCTCGATGGCGGCCGGCCGGTAGACGTCGGAACTGGCAACCAGGACCTTTTTCCGATGTTGCTCTTTGAGCAGCCGGGCCAATTTCGCTACGCTGGTTGTCTTTCCGGCACCCTGCAGGCCCGCCAGAAGGATCACGGCCGGTGGCTGCGTCGCCAGGTTCAGCGGCATTGCGTTCAACGCCGGCGCCACGCCCGGCGCACCGCCCATCAACGTTACAAGCTCGCGGTGCACCACGCCGATGAATGCCTGTCCCGGCGTCAAGCTTTGCGCAACGTCGGCCCCCATTGCTTTCTGCCTGATGTTTGCGATGAACTCCTTGACCACCGGCAGACCCACATCCGCTTCGAGAAGCGCGACGCGCACGTCGCGCAGCGCATCGGCGATGTTGGCTTCGGTCAGGCGGGCGTTGCCTCGCAAAGTCTTTGCGACCGCCGCCAAGCGCTGCGTCAGGGTGTCTAGCATGGGGATTTGCCTATCAGGCCAAGTGCGGCTGGGTCAAACGCAGGGCGAAAGAGCGGTTGGTGTAAACTCGAAAAGCCTGCTCGTCTTACGGTTCGTGGGGCGATTGAACAGGGCAATTCAATCGATTGGCCATGTCGGGTTCAACCCCTTATTTTATCATCGCGCTCGCCTACGCCAGTGCGGCACTGGCGGCCTGGTTGCCGGATGCGCGCGCGCATCCGGCGCTTGGACCGGAGCAGGCAAGCGGCGCATCGAGGGCGCCGCTGGTTCGCGGACTCATGGTGATTGCTTTCGTGGCGCAAGGATTCGCGCTCAGCCATGCATTGCTAGGCGGGGAAGGCCTCAACATCGGGTTCTCCCATGCCATTTCGCTGATCATCTGGCTGGTCGTCGCGGTCAGCATGCTGATCACGCTCGACAGTGGCTTTGTCGTGCTGGCGACGCGGGTGGTTGGGCCAATTGCACTTGCCGCTGCGCTGCTTCCCCTCGTCCTGCCCGCGCAACGCATTGTCCACTATGTCGGGCTGCCAGCCCGGTTGCACATCGTCGTGGCGATCCTCGGTTATGCGCTGTTCACGGTTGCCAGTCTTCAGGCACTGCTTATGCTGGCGCTGGAACGGCGGCTTCACGCGGGCAACTTGCCGCCTGCGTTGCAGGGAATGCCGCCATTGCTCAGGCTGGAGCGCTTCCTGTTTCGGCTCCTGCTGGTTGCGTTCGTGCTTCTCACCGCGACCGTAGTTTCCGGCGTGTTCTTTACAGAAGCCTTGTTTGGACGCGCTTTCGAACTCAACCATAAGGCGGTCTTTGCGGTACTGTCATGGGCGATCTTTGGCGGCCTGCTGTTCGGCCACTGGCGCTTCGGCTGGCGTGGCCGGCTTGCGGTGCGCTGGACCCTGTTCGGCTTTGCGGCATTGCTGCTGTCCTATGTGGGCAGCAAGTTCGTGCTTGAGATCATCCTCCAGCGGGTATGAGCCCAGCCCATTGGTGTAGGGCCGCTTCCATTGCGCAAATGGCGCTCGGCTGGGACGTTGCCGAGCGGCATTGCCGCCGTGCACAGCCTAAACCGAGGTTTCCCTCGTGACCGACGACATTTCCCTGCATTGGCTATTTTGGCTTCTTGCGACGTTGCTGCTTTGTTCCGGCTTCTTTTCGATGTCGGAGACCTGCATGATGTCGCTCAATCGCTATCGCTTGCGCCATCTCATCAAGCAGGGCTCCCGCGGTGCCAGGTATGCGGGCGCCTTGCTCGACAAGACCGAGGAGATGCTGTCTTTCATCCTCGCGGGCAACACTGTCTTGAACGCAGCGACAACGATTCTCGTCGCGGAAATCTGCCGGCGATTGTTCGGGGAAGGCGAATATGTTCTTGCCATCGCCACGACCGCAGCTTCGTTCGCGATTCTCGTCTTTGCGGAAATCCTGCCGAAAGTCCTCGGGGCGCGGTTTTCGGAGCGAATCGCGTTGGTCGCAAGCTATGTCCTTTACGCACTGGTGAACTTCGTCTTGATTCGCATCGTGATGTGGTTCATCAACGCCCTCGTCAAGACCATCCTGGCCGCGCTTCGATTGAAGCCGGCGGTAGAAGGCGCGCAGCCGCTGTCGATGGAGGAGATGCGTACCTTGGTCCTTGAAGGCGGCCAGTTCATCCCGAAGAAGCACCAGAACATCATGGTCAATCTGTTCGACCTCGAAAACATGACGGTGGACGATACGATGACACCCCGCGCGCTGATCGAGGGGATCGATATCGAGGAAAAGATTGAGGAGATTCGCAACAAGCTTGCCACAGCCCACCATACACGCCTGGTGGTCTACCAGGGCGACCTGTCGAATGTCATCGGGCACGTGCATGTCCGGCGTGTGTTGAACGCCTCCCGCCGGGAGCCGCTTGATCGCGAGACACTGCGCGGGATCATCCGCGAACCGTATTTCGTTCCGGAAGGGACGCCGCTGCTGCAGCAGTTGACACAATTCCAGGAAAACCAGAGGCGCATGGCCCTGGTGGTCGATGAGTATGGTGAGATTCTCGGGCTGGTGACGATGCAGGACATACTTGAGGAAATCGTCGGCGAATTCACCAGCCAGTCACCGATGAACATCGGCCATTTCCGCAAGCAGGATGATGGTTCGGTCATCGTTGAAGGATCGTGCCCGCTGCGCATCCTCAACCGAAAGCTCGGCTATGGTTTTCCGCTGGACGGACCGAAGACGATCAACGGATTGCTTCTTGAGGAATTGCGCGATATTCCGCAACCTGGGGTGTCCATCCAGATCGCAGGATATCCGGTCGAGATCCTGCAGGTGCAGGACACAATGGTGAAGTCGGTTCGCCTGCCTGCCCGGACGGTCGCCTGACCCGCGGCCATCACGGCTTGCCGGTTGCCAGCTTGACCAGGTTTTCCCACTCGGCGGGAGGAATGCGCGCGATCGGTTCGCTGCCCCCTTTCCCGTCCGGCCGATAGACCACCACCTCCGCCTCCTGGATGCCGCTCATGATGCGTTCCTCCGGCCGAGGACTGCCGTGGGTATGGGACACGAGCATCGTGTTGCTTGCGTTGGCCGGCATTTCGGTAAGACGGCGATAGCGCGACACATTGATGTCGAATCCCGCGCGTTGTCCAATCTGGTGGTTGATGTCTTCTGTGACTTCAATCGGCCCGAGGTTAAGTAGGTGGGCAGTTTCCCGGGTACGGCAGAATTGCGCAGCCAACACTTTCGCGACCGGGATTTTCAATTCACGCATTGCCTCGCCGACTTTGCGCGCTTGGTCGCGCCCTGCGTCCGAAAGGTTGCGCTGGATCGCGCAGTTTTCCCACCACGCCGGCGTTTGCGCGAGGTTGCCGTCTTGGCCGACATTGGCTTGCGCATGGCGCATGTAGAGGTTCATGCCGCCTTTGCGCAGTGCCTGGATCAAAGCCATCCCCTTGAGTTCCTTGGACGCGTCGATCACTGGCGGCGGGGGCGGCGAAACTGCCGCGGCTGGCGCAATTACTGCCGCGGCAGCAGTTGGGGCATCGGAAACCAGCTGCCTGCCGATCCATTGCCACTGGCCCGGCGAAAGAGCGGTGATGAAATGGAATCGACCCGACCCCTCAGCCTTGAACAGGGCGCTATGCCCTTCCGGAAGCGTTGACAATGCCGGGTGTACCAGTGTTGGAGGCAGCGCATGCCCGACCAGGATGCGATTGGTTCTGGGTGTCATTGGGCGGGATAGCAGTTCCTGGATGCCGCTGGCCAACTGTGTATATCCGCCAGGACCGAGGGTCGATGCGTCATTCAGCGCCGCGGAGTGCGTTGCCGCACTCAAGCCTAAGTGAATGGCAGTGTCGATCGCCCTGCAAAATTCACTGGAAAATACTTCAGTGACAATGATCCGTTGTCGCTGCAAGGCCTCGCCAATGGCGCGCGCGCGCGGTAGGGCTTCGGGCGCAAGCCGTTGCGTACCCGAACAGTTCTTCCACCAGGCCCCGGCTCCGCGCTGATCTTGGCTGCCCGGTAGCACCGCGCCATGGCGTAGATACAGCACGTATCCGCCATTGCGCAATTCCCGAACCAGGCCATCAAAGAGGCCAAAAGGCTCGTCGCCTATGGCCAGCGGCGAAGATCCAGCCTGCTGAATGGAAGCCTGCGCCTTTGCGGTTCCGATGTTAGTGCTTACTGTCTGTCCGTACGACGCTGTGGAAGACATGAGTGCAAACATGGCAATCCAGCGAATCACTCTGCTGGATATCCACGATTCACCGTCGCGTGAAAGTGTCCGAATCATCCGCAACTGCCTCCAACGGGATAGATAGACCTGCTGCGCATCATTTTATGCATGGCGGCACCGACATGTCCAAGTCAAATCGCCATTTGCAGGGCATGAGGGCGTCGCCAAGTGGGCATAGGCCTCGCCAGCATCCAGTGCACAACCATCTGTGCCTTGGCTATCGAGGTTTGACGATTTTCCGAAAAATCAGGATAATAGCCGGTTCCTTGGAGAGGTGGCCGAGTGGTTAATGGCAGCAGACTGTAAATCTGCCCTCTAACGAGTACGCTGGTTCGAATCCAGCCCTCTCCACCAGTTGCAAACAAGGGCCGGGAGCAGGAAGTGGTTGTCGGTCGAAGGCAGGGGAGCGCCAGAAGTTGCAACAGGGTTCGACCGTTTCGCAGTTTTTGATCTGCATTGCGCGGGTGTAGCTCAATGGTAGAGCAGAAGCCTTCCAAGCTTACGACGACGGTTCGATCCCGTTCACCCGCTCCAGTTTTTTCGTGTTGCGGTTGGCGGCACGGTTGATTCAAGGGTGTGGGCCCAAGTGGTTTCGCGCCGGCAATTGAAGTTTCAGGGCTCTTGTAGCTCAGTGGTAGAGCACTCCCTTGGTAAGGGAGAGGTCGCGCGTTCAATCCGCGCCAAGAGCACCAGTTTGACCGGGCAGCGTTCTGGAAACGGCTTCCTATCGCACCGGAATCGGCGCGGATGCATCAGGTCGCGGCGGCAGGCGAGTGCGAAACAGTAACGGCAGGATCCATTGTTAACAGAGACGTAACGAGGATAAGTACATGGCAAAAGGCAAGTTTGAGCGGACCAAGCCGCACGTGAATGTGGGGACGATTGGTCACGTTGATCACGGCAAGACGACGCTGACGGCGGCGATGACGATGGTGTTGGCGAAGAAGTTTGGTGGCGAGGCCAAGGCCTA
>DASUDU010000377.1:0-3599 GCA_036275435.1 Usitatibacteraceae bacterium
GTTGCTGGCTTTGCGCTGGCGCTGGATGCCCTGGTTACACCTTCCCGCGGCGCTCTGGGGCGCCTGGGCCGAAGCCTCCGGCACGATCTGCCCGCTGACATTGCTCGAAAACGCCTTGCGCCTTGCGGCCGGGCAGGCGGGTTACACGACGAGCTTCATCGAGCACTACCTGCTGGGGTTGATTTACCCGGACGGCCTGACCCGGCAGGCGCAATGGCTGCTCGCGGCCGTTGTCGTGGTCTTGAACGCGGCGATCTACGGCTGGCTTGTGTATCGCCGGACGTGGCGGCGGAACGGTTGCTGAGCCGCCAGGCCGGTCAGTTGCGGATGCTGTAGGTCAGCGTCAGCGGCGTGCCGGCGCGTCGCACTTCGGCACGGATGCTGGTCAGCGATTCGAATTGCCCGTACAGCCGCGCCAGGTCGCCTTGCGAATTGATCGGCTGGCCGTTGATCGCCACCAGGATGTCGCCCGCCTGCAAGCCGAGCTTGCCGGCCAGCGAATGGCCCGGCGCATCCTCGACGCGCACGCCGCCCTGCGGGGCCGGGCCGATGCGACCCAGGAAATTCAGTTGCCGCGGATCCTGCAGCACGGAATTGAGTTCCTGGCGCGACAGGGCAAACGCATTGTTCCCCGCCTTTTCCACGTTCAGCCGAAAGGCCGTCGGCGCCGGCCCGCCGGTGAGGCTCGGCGCCGCCGCGCCCGGCTGCACGCGGCCGAAGCGCTCGAGATCAATGCGCTCGCGCACGCCGGCGCGTGAGACGACGATATGGTCGCGCTCAACCTCGGCCAGCGTCACGCCCTTGCTGATCTCCTGATTCTTCAGCACCGCCTGATCGCGCCCTCCCAGGTTCACCACGGCGGCGGAAAGCGTCTTGCCATCGACGGCGAACACGCCCTTGAGGCGGATGCCGCCTCCCGATGAGGGCTCGGTTGCCGGGGCCTCGCCGTTGCCGAGCAGCCGGCGACCCCAGTCGAGCGAGCTTGCCGATTCGGCCGGCACGGGCATGGCTGCATGGCGCCAATCCGGATAGAGCAACTTCCAGGTCCAGGCCGCGAGTTGCAAGCCGAGCGCAAACACCAGCAGCGCGGTGAGCGCCTTGCCGAAGATCTCGATGGCTTGCGCGTTCATCGGCGCAGTTCCGCGGGCAGTTTGTCGGGGAGGATGTCCATGTAGCGCCAGGGGTCGTGCGCGAAAGGGTGTTTCTGGAAGCCGATCACCCAGGGTTGCATGAGGATAGTGCCGCGCTTCAAGGTGTTGACGCGCCACGGATTGTAAACCCACAGCAGGTGCACCATGCGCCGGTAGAGCGCGGTGCGCTCGGCGCTGTCGGGCATGGTCTTGACCATTTCGTACTGCCGGTCGAATTCGGGCATCGAAAAGTAGCTGTAGTTGGCCCCGCCGATGCTCTTGCTCCAGAACAGCTGCAGGAAATTCTCGCCATCGGGGTAATCGGCGATCCAGCCGTAGCTCATCATCTGCACGCGGCCCAGCTGCGCCTGCTTGCGCAACTCCGGCATTTTCTCGACCTTGTTGAAACTCATGCGCACGCCGATCGCGTCCATCGCGCGCTTCCACAGTTCGTTGCGGCTTTTCGCGCGCTGGTCGGGCGTCGAGGCGTGGTCGACCACCAGCGGCGAGCCGTCGGGCTGCTCGCGCCAGCCGTCGCCGTCGCGATCGACGTAGCCGTACAGGTCGAGCAGTGCCTTGGCTTTGGCCGGGTTGTAGTCGAGCGTCGGCGTGCGCTCGGGCGTGTAGCCGGCCATGCCTTCGGCGATGACGCTCCAGGCACGCACCGCCTCGTTCTTTTCGATGATGCTGATCTCGTCGTCGATCGGGTAGGCCATCGACAGGGCGCGCCGCAGCGCGATGCGCTCGGGCGTGTAGCCGCCAACCGCGTTGGGCTTGCCGTCGATGGTGTCGGCCATGTTGAAGGTGGTGTAGGTGATCCACGCGACTTCGTCGGGCATCGCCCACATGCCGCGCGCGGCGAGATTCGGCGCCAGCTTGCCGCCGGGCCGCGCGGTGGTGATAAACGGCGTGGGCACCGGGCGGATGTAGTCGTATTCGTTGTTCAGGAACGCCAGCCAGCGCGGCTGCTCTTCCTCGACCGGATAGACCTCGATGCGGCCGATCAGCGGCAGACGCTTGCCTTTCAGGTAGGCGACCAGTTCGCGGCCGCGCGCGTCCAGGTCCTCGGTGCGCGCCGCGGTTTCGAATGTTTCGCCGCGAAAGCTCGGGCTGGCCTCCAGCACGATGCGCGAGGCGCGCCGCCAGTCCTTGAGGCGGTAAGGGCCGGTACCGACCGGGTGCTCGGCGAACGCAGCGCCGTAGAACTCGACGACCTCGCGTGCCACCGCGGCGGTGGCCGGCATGGCGAGGATGTAGTTCATGTTGTAGTCGGGCTGCTTGAGGCGGATCACCAGCGTGTGGCGCTCCGGCGTCTCCAGGCCGCGGATTGGCTTGTCGTAGTCGAAGCGGCCGCGGGCCTTGGCCTCGTCGCGCAGTTCATCGAGGCCGACGATCTTGCCCTCGACGAGGAACTGCCACTGCGCCTTCAGCTGCGGGTCCATCAGGCGCTTGATGCTGTACGCGTAATCGGCGGCAACCAGCTCGCGCCTGGCGCCCTTGAAGGCCGGGTCGTCGGTGAACACGATGCCGGGCTTGACGCGGATGGTATAGGTGCGCCCGTCGGCGGAAATTTCCGGCATCGCCGCGGCCGCGCGCGGCTGCAGGCGGATCGGCCGCGCCAGATGATCGTACTGCAGCAGCGAATCGAAGATGTGGTCGCACAGGGTGCCGGTCATTTCATCCGATTCCCAGGCGCAATCAAAGCCCTTTTCGGCCGACTGCACGGGCGTGCGCAACACTTTCTTCAGGTCCGCGGCGTGGAGGGTGGGCGCGGTTGTACCGATGCACGCGGCGGCAAGGAGGGCCAGCGTCCGCACGACCCGGAAGAATGCTTCCCTGGAACGAGTCCGGCACGACAGACTGAGATGCCCCGCGAAAGTCATGCGCTCACCGCTGAAGGTTCAACGCCCAACGCTTGACGCCCAACGCCGACCGCTGAACGTCAATGCAGCAACCGCCCCACGCCCTGATCCTCGGCCGTGGTGCCCTTGGGCGAGAGCGAGGCGTGGTGCACCAGCATGCGCCAGCCGCTGGGCGTGAGCAGGTAGACGTTTGTGGCCAGCACCGGCGGCACAGCGGCCTGGGGATTGCGGCTCTCGAACATTTCGTAGACGCAGTGGATCGCCAGCGTCTGGCTGGCGTGGCGCCGCAGTTCGCTGACCTTCAGGCCGGGGTTCGGGCCGTGCGAGAAAATCTCCGCGAAACTTTCGCGAATCGCCGAAAGGCCGGCCAGCCGCGGACCCTGCGGGTGGATGCAGATGGCGTTGCCGTCGTCGGACCACACGCTCATCATCTGCTGCAGGTCGGCACGCTCCATTGCGTCGTAGAAGGCCGCCTCGCAGTCGTGCGGGGTCGGGTAGAGCTTGATCTCTTTCTTGGCCATTTCGCGATGATAGCCTGCGCCGCCGCCGTGTTGGCGGGCCGGCGACATTTCGGCATTCGGCCGGATTTGTTTCGACGTAAACTGTC
>DASUDU010000378.1:0-2008 GCA_036275435.1 Usitatibacteraceae bacterium
ACGGTGAGCGAGGTCTCGGCCACGTTGGTGGCCAGCACGATGCGCCGCCGCGCCGAGGGCTGGAACACGCGGTCCTGCTCGGCGTTGGACAGGCGCGAATACAGCGGCAGCACGTCGGTGTGGCCGGGGTGGTGCTTCCGGAGGCTCTCGGCGCAGTCGCGGATCTCGCGCTCGCCCGGCAGGAACACCAGCACGTCGCCCGAGTGCGATTCCTGGAACAGCTCGTCGACGGCGCGCAATACCGCCGCATCGATCGGCACGCTGTCGTCGCTATCGTCGAACAGGTGCTCGGGCCGATAGCGCACCTCGACCGGGTAGGTGCGGCCGGAGACTTCGATGACCGGAGCATCGTTGAAATGGCTCGAGAAGCGCTGCGGATCGATCGTGGCCGAGGTGATGATGACCTTCAAGTCCGGCCGCTTGGGCAGAAGGCGCTTGACGTAGCCCAGCAGGAAATCGATGTTGAGGCTCCTTTCGTGCGCCTCGTCGATGATCAGCGTGTCATAGCGCGTGAGGTTGCGGTCGGAGTGCGTCTCGGCCAGCAGGATGCCGTCGGTCATCACCTTGACGAACGTGTTCTCGTCGGTCTTGTCGTTAAAGCGGATCTTGAAGCCGACCGCGTGCGCGCCCACGGCGCCGAGCTCCTTGGCCAGCCGCGTGGCCAGCGAGCGTGCGGCGATGCGCCTGGGTTGCGTGCAGCCGATCATGCCCAGCCGCCCGCGACCGAGTTCCAGGCAGATCTTCGGCAACTGCGTGGTCTTGCCCGAGCCGGTCTCGCCGCAGACGATCACCACCTGGTGCTGTTCGATGAGCGCGGCGATCTCGGCGCGGCGCTCGGCGATCGGCAGCGCGTCGTCGAACGCCGGCGCACTCAGCGGGGTGTGACGCGCGATGCGCGACTCGAACGCCGCGCGAGCCTGGGCCAGCCGATCAGAAAGTTCGGCATCGAGCACATCGATGGGCTTGCCCTCGCGCGCCGCCTGTTCGCGCCGTTTGCCCAACGCGATCAGGCGGCCGCGATCGGCGAGCAGGACCTGCGACAAATCGATGGACTGCGGCTTCATGGAGCGCGCATTGTACGCGCCGCCCGACACGGCCGGCAGCCCAGCATAACCAGGGAAAAGTGTCCGTCTGGCGGGCATTTTCGGGCATTTTTGCCCGGAATGCCGCGCCAGTCCTCGAGTTTACCGGTGTGCTAGAGCGCCAAGGTCGCGAAAGCGCCTCGGCAAAGCCCGGCGGCGCGCTGGTCGAACTGCTGATCGCGCCGCGCGCAGAAACGCTAGGAGGCCAGCCCTTCCAGCGTAATGCCTTCGGCCTCAAACACGCGCTTGACCGTCGGCCGGGAGTGCACGCGCAGGGCGTGCTTGGTCCATACCGGGAAACGTTCCTTCATCGGGATGCCGATGCGATTGCCCCAGCGGTAAAACACCAGCAGGTACGGGTCGACCACGCTGTACTGGCCGCCCATGGCGAAGGTCTTGCCGGTGAGCAGCTTGTCGATCTCGGCAAACTGCCTTTCCAGCGCCGCGCGGCAGCTCTGCTTGATGTTTTCCTGCGCCGCCGCGTCGAGCGCGTAGCGCTCGGGCCGGATCACGCCGGCGAAGGTCACATGCACGGTCGAGGACAGCCAGCTCATCAGCGAAATCGCCTCGGCCTGCTTCCAGGTGTCCTTCGGCCACAGCCCGCGGTCGGCAAAGCCGCCGCCCAGGTAAGTCAGGATCGCCACGCACTCGGTCAGCACTTTGCCGTCGACATTGAGCGCCGGGACACGCGCGCGCGGATTGACCTTGAGATAGTCGGCCTTCTTGTGCTCGCCATCCTTGAGCGATACCAGCATGGAATCGTAGGCGATGCCCAGTTCCTCCAGAACAATATGCGGCGCCAGGGAACACGCTCCGGGCGAATAGTAAAGCTTGATCATTTCTGCCTCTATGAGAACGGACAATCGCCGATGCCGACTGCTGTCCGGCCTGAATACCCCCGGATAACGGGCGCTACCCGAAAACCC
>DASUDU010000379.1:0-3674 GCA_036275435.1 Usitatibacteraceae bacterium
GCTCCAGCGCGCCGCGCGCGCGCGGTTGGCGGCGATGACGTCGTCCTCGGCGAAGATGTCGAGCGTGGCCAGCGCCGCGCGGCAGGCCAGCGCGCTGCCGGTGTACGAGTGCGAGTGCAGAAACCCGCGCGCCGTGTCGTCGTCGTAGAAGCCGGCATAGATTTCGTTTGTGGTCAGCACGCACGAGAGCGGCAGGTAGCCGCCGGTAATGCCCTTGGACAGGCACAGGAAATCGGCGCGGATCGGCGCCTGCTCGCAGGCGAACATCGTGCCGGTGCGGCCGAAGCCGGTCATGATTTCGTCGGCGATCAGGTGGACGCCGTAGCGGTCGCACAAGGCGCGCGCGCCGGCGAGGTAGCCGGGCAGATAGAAGCGCATGCCCGCAGCGCCCTGTACCAGCGGTTCGAGGATCAGCGCGGCAATTTCCGCGTGGCGCGCCTCGAACAGGGATTCCAGGGCGGCCAGCGCGGGGCCAGAGCTGTCGTTCGAACAATCCGGCAAAGTCCGCGACTGGCGTGGGCTTGCGGGCGAAATGGTCGCGAACGCCCCGTCTGTGCAGGGGTTTTGCACCCGGATGTTCTCCGCCAGCAGCGGTCCGTAGGCATCGCGAAAAATCGCCACGTCGGTTACCGACAGGGCGCCGAGCGTTTCGCCGTGGTAGCTGCCTTCGAGGCTGACGAAGCGGCGTTTCGCCGGTTTTCCGCGGTTGCGCCACGCATGGAAGCTCATCTTCAGCGCGATTTCGACCGCGCTGGCGCCGTCCGAACCGTAGAAGGCATGCCCCAGGCCGCTCAGCGCCGCGAGCCGCTCCGACAGCTCCACCACCGGCGGATGGGTCTGGCCGGCCAGCATGGTGTGCTCCAGCGTGCCCAATTGCGCCGTCAATGCCGCGTTGATGCGCGCGTTGCAGTGGCCGAACAGGTTGACCCACCAGGAGGAGATGCCATCGAGGTAGCGGCGCCCGTCGGCATCGACCAGCCACACGCCCTCGCCGCGCACGATGGGCAGCAGCGGCGCGGTCTCGTGGTGCTTCATCTGCGTGCACGGATGCCAGACGCTCGCCAGCGAGCGGGCAATCCAGGCGGCGTTGCGGATCGGTTCGGACGGCATCGGCGAGGAATGTATCACAGCGTTTTTGGCCCCTTTGGCAACCGTGCGCGGGGTTTGCTAGCAACACAAGCTTGAAAAAACCGGGCGAAATAGGCGCAACCCATCACCGGACAACCGCCATCTTCCAGTTCTTTCACGCACATCAGGAGACAAGCCCATGGGAATGCTGGATCTGATCGAAACGCAACTCATCGCCAACCGATTGCCCCTGGTGGCTGTGTCGCTGGCCGCGCTGCCGCACGCCAACACGCCGACCGTCCTGACGCTGCACTGGCATGGCTTCGTCGAGGTGCGCCTGACCGAGGATTCGGAAGCGGTCGGCTACCAGCCGGTGCCCAGTTCGGCGCTGCAGGTCAATGCGCGCTGGGACCGCCTCGATGAACTGGAGAACGAGGCGCTGGAAACTGCGTGGGAGTTGGGCGCCTGGAACCTCGAGCGCCTCGAGCAACGGCCGTTCGGCCGTCCCGGCGCCGCCGCGCAGGAGACGATCGAGGGCATGCATGCGTTCGGCACCTCACCCTTGACATTGGATGGCGATTCGCCCTTCGTGGCCGAAGTGCCCGATGCCGAAGACCTGATCGGCAGCGCCGGACGCTCCGGCTATGTGCAGTGGCTGTTTCGGCCGGTACGCGGCGGGCTGTGGTCCGAGGTTTGCGATGACGCGACGCTCGAGCCGGGCGGCTACCGCAATCCGCCATGCCCGCTGATCGGCGAATCCGGGCTGTCGCCGGCGCGGCGCGAAGGCCGGCGCGTCTACCAGTTCGGGCGCGCCGCTTCGATCCGCCTCTAGCATCGGCCCAGGCGCTGCGGTGGCGCCGGCGAATTGTTGATATTTGTAGAAACACGATCCAGGGCATAGCCTTGCCTAGGCATTTCCCTTAGAGTCCGCGGCATGCGATGCGAACGCATCGTCAACAATCGTCGTGACTCCCATGAAATCGAAGCCCCACGAGGCTGCCGTGCAAGCGCCGGCCAGCCAGCCCAGTTACCACATCGCCGTGGTCGAAGACGATGCTGTCATTGCCGAGGCCATCCAGAAGTGGCTGCGCGAGCTCGGCCATGAGGCCAGCATCTTCGGCACCGGCGAAGAGTTGTTCCAGTCGCTGCCGCTGACGCGGTTTTCGCTCTACGTGCTCGATTGGGGCTTGCCGGGCATCTCCGGCCTGCGGGTGTTGAGCGAGCTCAGGGCCGGCAAGGCGATCGACGCGCCGGTGCTTTTCTGTACCTCGCGCGACGCCGAGACCGACGTGGTCGAGGCGCTCGCCGCGGGCGCCGACGACTTCATCGTCAAGCCGATCCGCAAGCAGGAACTGGCCGCGCGCGTTGCGGCCGCGCTGCGCCGCTCCTATCCGCCGCAGCCGGAAACAGGCAAGCTGCAATACGGCGCCTATTCGATCGACCTGAATTCGCGACAAATCAGCCTGAAGGGCCAGCCGGTGGACCTGCAGAACCGGGAATACGAGTTGGCGCTGATGCTGTTTCGCCACGTCAATGGTGTCGTGCCCCGCGAAAAGATCATCCACAGCCTTTGGGGCAACGTGCCGCTGGACGGTTCGCGCTCGCTCGACACCCACGTCAGCCGCATCCGCCGCAAGCTCGACATTTCCCCGGCCAACGGCTACGCGCTGCAGTCCGTCTATGGCCGCGGCTACCGTTTGCAAGCACTAACACTCTAATAAACTCACGCCTGTTGTAGGCTAGCTCGGATCGATCGCGATTCTTGGCGGGACCGGGCGGGTATTTCTTTGGTGCCGCGACTTGAAATCGGCCCCTCGTGCCGCTATTATTAGCACTCTGCGTTGGTGAGTGCCAGCAAGTTGCCAAGACTCCCGATGCGTGTTTTCCGCCGGCTGCATCGTCAGCCGGCTTTTTCGAAAAACCGAGTCATACAAGGAGTGAGTTCATGAAGCTGCGTCCTCTGCACGATCGCGTGATCGTCAAGCGTCTCGAAGAAGAGCGCAAAACCGCCTCGGGCATCGTCATCCCCGATACCGCGGCTGAGAAACCCGACCAGGGCGAAGTGCTCGCCGTGGGCCCCGGCAAGAAGAACGAAGACGGCAAGCTGTCCCCGGTCGATGTCAAGGTCGGCGACAAGATCCTGTTCGGCAAGTACTCCGGCACGACCGTGAAGGTCGACGGCGAAGAACTGCTGGTGATGCGCGAAGACGACATCATGGCCGTCGTGGCGAAGTGACGCGAGCGTCCGCCTGCGAGCGGCTCATGCCGCGCGGCAGGTGGAAAACGCCGCGTCATCCCCGCGAAGGCGGGGATCCAAGCTCTCCGATCCCAAATCCTGAATACACGAGGTAATTAACATGGCTGCCAAAGAAGTCCGCTTCTCCGAAAATGCGCGCGTGCGCATGGTCAACGGCGTGAATATTCTCGCCAACGCCGTCAAAGTCACCCTCGGCCCGAAGGGCCGCAACGTCGTGCTCGAACGCTCGTTCGGCGCCCCGACGATCACCAAGGACGGTGTTTCCGTCGCCAAGGAAATCGAACTGAAGGACAAGTTCGAGAACATGGGCGCGCAGATGGTCAAGGAAGTCGCTTCCAAGACCTCCGAC
>DASUDU010000380.1:0-7696 GCA_036275435.1 Usitatibacteraceae bacterium
GACCTTCGGCAAGGGGTCGGTTCAGACCATCCTGCCGCTTCCGGGCAACACCACGGCGATCAAGTTGACGACGGCGCGCTATTACACGCCGAACGGCCGGTCCATCCAGGCCAAGGGCATTGAACCGGACATCCAGGTCGACGACGGCTCGCAGCGCCTGACCATGCGCGAGGCCGACCTCGACAAGCACCTGACCGGTGACGACGAAAAGAAGGCAACCGAGAAACTCAAGTCGAAAATCGATTCCAAGGTGGATGACAAGGTCGGTGCCGCGCCCGCCGGAAGCGGCAGGGCGGAAGCCGACGGCAAGGCGGCCGGCGTGGCAAAGCCGTCCAAGGGCGCTGCCGACACCGAGCAGAAGCCGGTCGAGTACAAGCCGCTGAACGGTTTCGACGGCAAACCCATCGACTTCGTGCTGCAGCAGGCGCTCAATCACCTCAAGGGGGAGCCGGTCGCGGCGAATCCCCGTGCGCTGATGGCGGCCCATGCGGACGCTGCAGTCAAGTCGATGCCCAGGGCCGCCGATTCGAAGAAATAGCCTTTTCAAGGGCAGCTGTCGATGGATGATCGTGCCCTGCTTCGCTACAGCCGGCACCTGCTACTCGAAGAGTTCGGCATCGAGGCGCAGCAGCGTTTGCTGGAATCGCGTGCGTTGATCGTCGGAGCCGGCGGCCTGGGTGCTGCCGCATCCCTGTACCTGGCTTCGGCGGGCGTGGGCGCCATTACCATTGCCGATGGCGACAACGTGGACCTGACCAACCTGCAGCGGCAGGTGGTGCACAACGAATCCAGGCTGGGGTGCAACAAGGCGCAATCGGCGGCCGAAACGCTGCGCCAGATCAACTCGGATATCGTGATCGCGGCGTTTCCGGCCCGGCTTTCCGGAGAGCTCGATGCGGCCGTCCGGGACCACGACATCGTGCTCGACTGCTCAGACAATTTCTCAACGCGCCATGCTATCAATCGCGCCTGTGTGCAACACTCGAAGCCCCTGGTTTCGGGTGCGGCGATTCGTTTCGACGGGCAGGTCACCACATTTGACCTGCGGCACGGCGGCAATCCCTGCTATCACTGTCTGTTTCCCGATCAACCGGGCGGCGAGGAAGAGCGTTGTGCCATCATGGGCGTGTTCGCGCCGTTGGTGGGCATCATCGGCACCGTGCAGGCGGCCGAGGCGCTGCGTTTGCTGGGGGGGATCGGCCAGACGCTGGTCGGGCGGCTGCTGATGCTCGATGCGCGCACCATGACTTGGCAGGAAGTGCGCTTTGGCGCGGATCCGGCGTGCGCGGTCTGCTCGGGCGGTTTTGCAGATGCCGGAAAACTTGTTACGGAGCTTGACCATGAAACGCAATAGGCTGTCAGCAGTGGGGCTTTGGCTCCTGTTGGGCGCGTCATTGCTTTCTCAGGCAGCCGATGCGCAGGGGTTGTGGAAATACACCGACAAGGACGGCAAGGTGACCTATTCGGACAAGCCGCCGAAGCCGGGTGAGAAAGCGGAGCAGGTCAAGAATGACCCGAACGCGAACGTCATCGAGTCGGTCAAGGGCAAGTCCACAGCCGCGCCCGCTTCGCCCAAGACCAGTCCGCCGAAGGCGGCACCTGTGGACCGCCGCGCGCAACTGGACGCCGCAATAGCCGCCGTTGCAGCTGCCCGCGCCGAGCTGGAGGCGGCGCGCAAGGCGCTGGAGGACGGACGCGAGCCGCTGCCCGAGGAGGTGACGGTCACGGTAGGCAGGACCAAGACCGGTGCGACGAGCGGCAGCAACAGCGTGATTCGCAAGCCGGAATACTACGAGCGCGTCGCACTCCTGGAAGAAACCGTTCGAGTAGCGGAAGTTAAGCTCGAGGAGGCGGAAACCGCCCTGTCCAAGGCGCGAAAATAGGCCTTATGGCGTTTCCGGACCCAGCGCCCAGCGCGGTCGCACGTTGAAGCTGACGTTTGCCATATCAAGCAGGCCGGGCTGTGCGCCGATGCGCAGCACCGCCGCGTGGGCGATCATTGCACCGTTGTCGGTGCACAGGTCCGGAGGCGGAAAGTAGACCGAGTAGCCGCGTGTGGCGCCATCGTTGGCCAGCCGCGAGCGCAACAGCTGATTGGCGCCCACTCCACCGGAAACGACCAGCGCCGTGCATCGGGCGTGGGCCAGCGCAGCCGCGGATTTCGCGGCCAGGACGTCAACGACGGCCGCCTGGAATCCGGCGGCAAGATCGGCGTGTGTCCGGGAATCCAGGCCGCCTTCCGCGCGCAGGCGTTGCACCAGCGTCGCCACGGCGGTCTTGAGTCCGCTGAAGCTGAAGTCGAGGTTGGCGCTGTGCAGCATTGGCCGGGGAAGCGCAAACCGATCGGCCCGGCCGCTTGCCGCAAGGTGACTCAATGCCGGACCGCCCGGGTACGGAAGTCCCAGCAGACTTGCGACCTTGTCAAACGCCTCGCCGGCAGCGTCATCGACGGTTTCGCCGAGCAGGCGGTAGTCACCGACGCGCTCGACCGCCATCAGTTGCGTGTGCCCGCCGGAAACCAGCAAGGCCACGAACGGAAACTGCGGCCGCGGGGCGCCCATCAACGGCGACAGCAAGTGGCCTTCCAGATGGTGAACCGGCAGGACCGGCAAGTCGAGCGCAAGACCCAAACCGGCCGCGATGCTCGTCCCGGCCAGCAGTGCGCCGCCCAGTCCCGGACCGCTGGTCACCGCAATCGCATCCAGTTCTGAAAGTGAGCAGCCGCTCTCGGTCATGACCTCTTCGATCAACGGAATGACCCGGCGAATATGATCACGTGATGCAAGCTCGGGAACGACGCCGCCAAAACTCCGATGCATTTCGACCTGCGAATGCAGGCGCTGGGAGAGCAATCCTCGGCCGGAATCGAACAGGGCGATGCCCGTTTCGTCACACGATGTCTCGATGCCCAGAACTAGCATGGGCGCATCGACTGGCTTGGCAGAATCCACATAAGTTGTTATTATATTGGGCTATTTCCCTTCCGGGCCGGATTGGAAACGCCGGTTTGCTCCGGTGCAGCAGCAGGCCGATCTTCAGACCCACGGACCTTGCGTCCGGGCGGGCATAACTAGAAAGCCAGAAAGGACAGCACCCAATGCCACTGATTCGAGTCAAGGAAAACGAGCCGTTCGATGTTGCCCTGCGCCGCTTCAAGCGCGCCGTGGAAAAAACCGGCCTGCTCACCGAGCTTCGCGCACGCGAGTTTTACGAAAAGCCGACTGCCGAGCGCAAGCGAAAGCATGCTGCTGCCGTCAAACGCCGCTTCAAGCGCCTGCGCAGCCAGATGTTGCCGCCGAAGCTGTACTAAGGGGCAGGCGAACGACTCCAAGGCGGTCGGCATGTGCCCTCCGCCTTTTTTGTTTTTGGAACGACGATGACACTACGCGAAAAGATCCAGGACGACATGAAATCGGCAATGAAGGCCCGCGAGGCCGATCGGCTGGCCGCGATTCGCCTGCTGCTTGCCGCCATGAAGCAAAAGGAAGTCGACGAGCGCGTCGAATTGACCGACGACCTCGTCCTGTCGATTATCGACAAGATGCTCAAGCAACGCCGCGATTCGATCGAACAGTACAAGGCGGGCAACCGCGCCGATCTCGTTGCAAACGAAGAGTTCGAGGTGTCGGTCCTGTCGCAGTACCTGCCAAAAGCGCTCTCCAGCGGGGAAATCAGCGCATTGATTGACGCGGTCATTGGCGAGACCGGCGCAAGCGGCGCGAAGGACATGGGCAGGGTCATGAACGCGTTGCGCCCGAAGGTGGCAGGCCGCGCGGACATGGGCGCGTTGTCCGGGCTGGTCAAGGCGCGGCTGGGCTGAGCGTCCGCCGCATGCCGGTGGTGTTGCGCGCGTTGCGGCTGTTCCGGGGTCCATAATCGGGCCATCATGATTCCGCCGGATTTCATCCAGCAACTCCTCGGGCGTGTCGACATCGTCGAGGTCATCGACCGCCAGGTGAAGCTGAAGAAGGCAGGGCAGAACTACTCGGCATGCTGCCCGTTTCACAACGAAAAGACCCCCAGCTTCACCGTTTCCCCGGCCAAGCAGTTCTACCATTGCTTTGGCTGCGGCGCGCACGGCACCGCGATCGGGTTCCTGATCGAATACAACGGCATGGGTTTTCGCGATGCCGTCAAGGAACTGGCCGAAAGCGTCGGCATGAGCGTGCCGGCAGAATCGCCACAGGCGATCGAACAGGCGCAAGCGGCGTTGTCGCTTACCGATGTCCTTGGCGTCGCCGCAGCGTTTTACCGCAACCAGCTCAAGCAGTCGCCGAAAGCGATCGACTATCTCAAGGGGCGCGGGTTGACCGGTGAGATCGCCGCCCGGTTTGGCCTTGGCTACGCGCCGGACGACTGGCAGGGACTCAAAGGCGTGGTGGCAGATTATACGGCCAGCTCGCTGGTCGACAGCGGGCTCGTGATCGACCGCGACGGCAAGCGCTACGACCGGTTTCGCGACCGCGTCATGTTCCCGATCCTGGATTCGCGCGGGTCGGTGATCGGCTTCGGCGGCCGGGTGATCGGCGAGGGAGAGCCGAAATACCTCAATTCGCCGGAGACGCCGCTGTTCGAAAAAGGGCGCGAACTGTATGGCCTGTTCCAGGCGCGCCGCGCGATCCGCGACACGCAGACCGTGATCGTTGTGGAGGGCTACATGGACGTGGTGGCGCTGGCGCAATCCGGGGTCGAAAACGCCGTGGCCACGCTGGGCACGGCAACCACCTCCAACCACGTCCAGAAGTTGCTGCGCGTGGCGGAAAACCTGGTGTTCTGCTTTGACGGCGATGCCGCCGGCCGCCGTGCGGCCTGGCGCGCGCTGGAACAGTCGCTCCCGGTGTTCGCGGACGGCAAGGACGTCCGCTTCATGTTCCTGCCGGCCGAGGACGACCCGGATACCTATGTGCGGCGCGTGGGCAAGGAGCAATTCCTCAGCGATCTTGCAGCGGCGAAGCCACTGAGTGCATTCCTGTTCGAAGAACTCGAAGGCCAGGCCGACATGTCGAGCGAAGAAGGGCGGACCCGCTTCCTGTCCCTTGCGCGCCCCTACATTTCCGCCGTGTCCGCACCGGCGCTGGGCATGATGTTGCAACGCAAGCTGGCGGAGCGCATCGGGCTGGGGCTGATCGAGATTCAGCAACTGGTACCCACGGCAGGCGGACGCGATCCGTCACAGCGGCCAGGCCCGGGTCCGCGCAGTGCCGGCAACGCCGAGGGTGGCCAGCCGCGGCCTTCGCGCGACGGCCTGCCGCAGCGCCGCAAGGTGCTGCGTGACCCGCCGGCGACCCAGTTGATCGTGCGCATGCTGGCCAAGCCGCAGCTGGCCGGGCGATTCGACGTGCCCAGCCACGACGGCGACACCAGCCCGACGGGCAGCGCCTATCGCGTTGCCGCCTTCATCCGCGACCATGATTTTGAAGTCACCCAGGCGATGGTCATCGAGCATTTTCGCGACACGCCGGACCAGCCCCTGATCGCCCACGCTGCGGCGCACCCGCTGCTGACCGAAATCGATACCGAGCACCCGGATTTCGACATCGACGCCGAGTTCGACGAGGCGCTCGCCCGGTTGCGCGACCAGGCATTGGCCGATGCCGAGCGCGAGGCGGTGATGAAGCGGGCCGCGGAATTGGGGCTCAGCTAGGGTGGCGTAGGTGACAAGTCCCTGAAAAATTGCCGGAAATCGGACAATCGGTTAAAATTACCGGTTTCCCCGGACATTGGACCCGGGGTGCCCGAATGCACCGTTCCCCGGCGCCCCGGCACGGGCATCCGGGAACCATTCGGCCAGCCAGCCCTCACAACGCCCCCGGCATGCAGCGCGCCGGGTACCCGCCCACTTCCGCATCGGATCCCGAACCATGGCCCGCAAACCGAAAAGCGCACGCGATCAGGACGAGTTTTCCATCCCCAGTTTCAAGGCCTCGCGCGAGGCCAAGGTGGTGGATGTCGAGGCCCAGAAAACGCGGCTGAAGAGCCTGATCACGCTGGGCAAGGATCGCGGCTTCCTGACCTATGCCGAAATCAACGACCACCTGCCCGACGTCGTCGATGCCGAACAGATCGAAGCGATCACCACCACGTTCAACGACATGGGCATCCAGGTCTACGACGTCGCGCCCGACGCCGAGACCCTGCTGCTGAACGAGGCCGCGCCGACGGTTGCCGATGACGACGCGGAAGAAGAGGCCGCGCAAGCGCTGTCGACGGTCGATTCCGAATTCGGCCGCACCACCGACCCGGTGCGCATGTACATGCGCGAAATGGGCTCGGTCGAGTTGCTGACCCGCGAGGGCGAAATCGAAATCGCCAAGCGCATCGAGGATGGCCTGAAGCACATGATCCACGCCATTTCCTCGTGCCCGACCACGATCGAGGAAATCCTGCGGCTGGCCGACATGGTCGAGCGCGACGAGATCCGCGTCGATGAAGTCGTCGACGGGCTGGTCGACCCGAACGAGGACCAGGTCCAGGAAGCCGAGTTGTCCGACGAGGACCTCGAGGACGAGGACATCGACGAGGAAGAGGATGCCGACGAGGATGGCGCGATCGCCGCGGCCAACCTCGAGCAACTCAAGCAGGATTCGCTGGCGCGCTTCAACACCATCCGCAAGCTGTACAAGAAGATGAAAAAGGTGCTCTCCGAAAAGGGCCACCGCTCGCGCGCCTACAAGGACATGCAGGAGGAAATCTCCGCCGAGTTGATGCAGATCCGCTTCACGGCCAAGCAGGTCGAGAGCCTGTGCGGCGGCCTGCGCTCGCTGGTCGACACCGTACGCCGCTCCGAGCGCGAGATCCAGGAGCTGTGCGTGAAAAACTCGGGCATGCCGCGCCCGCACTTCATCAAGTCGTTCCCCGGCAACGAAACCAACCTGAAGTGGATCGCCGATGAAATCACCAACGGCAAGGGCTATGCCGTCACGCTCGCCCGGTTCAAGCCGTCGATCATCGAGCAGCAGGAAAACCTCATCAACCTGCAGAAATCGGTAGGCATCCCGATCAAGGACCTGAAGGAAATCGCCCGCCAGATGAGCACGGGTGAAGCGAAGGCGCGCCGCGCCAAGCGCGAAATGATCGAGGCCAACCTGCGCCTGGTGATTTCGATCGCCAAGAAATACACCAACCGCGGCCTGCAGTTCCTCGACCTGATCCAGGAAGGCAATATCGGCCTGATGAAGGCGGTGGACAAGTTCGAATACCGCCGAGGCTACAAGTTCTCCACGTATGCGACCTGGTGGATCCGCCAGGCCATCACCCGCTCGATCGCCGACCAGGCGCGTACCATCCGCATCCCAGTGCACATGATCGAGACGATCAACAAGATGAACCGCATTTCCCGCCAGATCCTGCAGGAAACCGGGCTCGAACCCGATCCGGCAACGCTGGCCAAGAAGATGGAAATGCCGGAGGACAAGATCCGCAAGATCCTCAAAATCAGCAAGGAGCCGATCTCGATGGAGACGCCGATCGGCGACGACGACGATTCGCACCTGGGCGATTTCATCGAGGATACGCAGACCATGGCGCCGGACGATTCGGCCCAGAATACGTCGCTACGCGACGTGACCAAGGATGTGCTGGATTCGCTCACGCCGCGCGAGGCCAAGGTGCTGCGCATGCGCTTCGGCATCGAAATGAACACCGACCACACGCTCGAGGAAGTCGGCAAGCAGTTCGACGTCACCCGCGAACGCAT
>DASUDU010000381.1:0-9883 GCA_036275435.1 Usitatibacteraceae bacterium
GCCCTGCGCTGCGGCCTTTTCGGCCGGCGTGTAGGTTTCGGTGACCAGGGTCGAGCCGCCGACGAACATGAAATTCCAGCCGATCCCCAGCAGCACCAGCGCCCACCAAAAATGCGCGATGGTGATCCCGGCCAGTGCCACTGCCAGACACAGGGCCATGATCGCCACGCCGGCGAGCATGACCCTGAGCACCCCGAAGCGCTGGATCAGGCTGCCGGTAAAAAACGACGGCGCGAACATCGCCACCACGTGTGCAGAGATCACGCCGGCCGCCGCGCCATAAGGGTGGCCGCAGATGCCCATCGCCAGCGGCGTCGCGGTCATCAGGAAGTTCATCACGCCGTAGCCGAACGCGCTGGAGATCACCGCAACGATGAACACCGGCTGGCGTGCGATGGCACCCAGCGGCCGAGCCGGTGCACCGGCTGCTGCGCCGCCCGGCGCCGGGATGGCCAGCCCGGCAAGCAGCAGGGCCGTCAACAAGCAAAACACCATGAGCGAGGCGTAGGAGGCCGCGAACTCGATCGGCGCCAGTGAACGCGTCCAGGTCGACAGCGCCGGGCCGGCTATCCCGCCGACCAATCCGCCGGCAACGACCAGCGAGATCGCCTTGGCCTTGAATGACGGCTCGGCAGCATCGGCCGCGGCAAAGCGATAGAACTGGCCGAAGGCGCCGTAGATACCAAGGATGAAGGTGCCGAGGCACAGCAGGGCAAGGCTTTGCAACACCACGCCCGCTGTGGCGATCGCGCCGCCGACCAAGCCCACCAAGGCCCCGATCAGGAATCCGGCGCGCCGCCCGATCCTCTGCATCAGGTGCGAGGCCGGCATCGCGAACAGGGCCGAACCGAGCACTTGGGTCGTCACCGGCAGCGTGGCCAACGATTTGTCGGTCGCAAGCTGGTAGCCGACCAGCCCGTTCAAGGCGATCAGCGTGACGTTGTTGGTAAACAGCAACGCCTGGGCCGAGGCCAGGATGGCCAGATTACGGGTCTGTTGGGTTGGCATCGCAAATACCTGTTTGAGCAGCCCGCATCATCGCAGACTACCCGGGCCTTTGGCGCGCCGGGCACAGGCAGAGGATGGCGTGGCCAAACTCAAGCACTGGCGAGGCTTTCAGGGCGTTTTTGCCCAGAACCGCCCGCCAGTCAAGGACTTTGTCTCATGACTCCTGTGCCGCAATCACAGACTGCTACAGCGGGACGAGCAGCGCGCAGCCGTATAATCGCCATCCCATTCGCCCGCAGGAATTCCTATGCGCCGCTCTGTTTTGTTGATGGCCGTGCTGGCCCTCGCTTCTACCTCCCCGCTTGCCCAGACCCCGACGAGCCCGACCATGCCCACGCCGCCCATTGCCGCCAAAAAACCGCAGGTTTTCGAGAAATTCGGCGACAAGCGCGTCGACGATTATTTCTGGCTGCGCGACAAGAAGAACCCGGAGGTGATCGATTACCTGAAAGCCGAAAACGCCTACCGTGAATCGATGATGGCGTCGTTGAAGCCGTTCGAGGAGCAGCTCTACAAGGACATGCTGTCGCGCATCAAGGAGACCGACGAGAACGTTCCCTATCGCAAGGGCGACTACTGGTATTACTCGCGCACCGAGATGGGCAAGCAGTACAGCATTTACTGCCGCAAGAAGGGCTCGCTGGACGCCAAGGAAGAGATCGTCCTCGACCTCAACGAGTTCGGCAAGGACAACAAGTTCGTCGGCCTGGGCGCGTACAACGTCAGCCCGGACGGCAAGATGCTGGCCTACTCGACCGACTTCACCGGCTTTCGCCAATACACGCTGCGGGTGAAGAACCTCGAGACCGGCAAGACGCTGGCCGACACGGCCGAGCGCGTCACCTCGGTAGCGTGGGCCAACGACAACCAGACCCTGTTCTACGTGACCGAGGACAACACCACCAAGCGCTCGGACCGCCTGTTCCGGCTGGAGCTGGGTGGAAAACCCGAGGAGTTGTATTTCGAGAAGGACGAGCTGTACAACATCGGTGTCGATGCCACCCGCAGCAAGGGCTACATCGTCCTGGTGTCGGAAAGCGCGGAGACCAACGAAAACTGGCTGCTCGACGCCAACAAGCCCGGCGGCAAGTTCGAGTCGTACCTGCCGCGCAAGGAAAACACCAAGTACTACG
This sequence comes from Usitatibacteraceae bacterium, assembly GCA_036275435.1. Taxonomy (GTDB): domain Bacteria; phylum Pseudomonadota; class Gammaproteobacteria; order Burkholderiales; family Usitatibacteraceae; genus UKL13-2. The sequence goes on from DASUDU010000381.1 coordinate 2,142, forward strand.
TCGATCACGCGGGGCAGGAGTTCTTCGTCGTCATCAACGACAAGGGGCGCAACTTCCGCATGGTGACCGCGCCGGCCGGCAAGGCAGACAAACGGAAATGGAAGGAAGTGATCGCGCATCGCCCGGACGTCAAGCTCGATGGCGTCGATGTGTTCAAGGACTTCTTTGTTGCCGTCGAGAAGTTCAAGGGCCTGCCGCAATTGCGCATCTTCGACATGAAGACCCGCAAGCCGCACACCATGACCTTCCCGGAACCGGCCTATGACGCCTCGCCGGGGCAAAACGCCGAGTTCGACACGCGCCTGTATCGCTTCGACTACAGCTCGCTGGTCACCCCCAATTCGGTGTTCGATTACGACGTCACGAGCCGCGAACGCACGCTCAAGAAGCAGCAGCCGGTGCTGGGCGGCTACGACACCAAGGACTATCTGTCGGAGCGTGTCTGGGCCGTCGCCAAGGACGGTACCAAGGTGCCGATTTCACTGGTGTACAAGAAGGCGCTGCGGAAATCCGGCCCGCAGCCGACGCTGTTGTACGGCTATGGTTCCTACGGCATCTCGATGCCGCTGGCTTTCCGCTCAAATCGCCTGGCCTTGCTCGACCGCGGCATGATCTTCGCCATCGCGCACATCCGCGGCGGCGGCGAAATGGGCAAGAAGTGGCACGACGACGGCAAGATGATGAAAAAGATGAATACCTTCACCGATTTCATCGCCGCGGCCGAGCATCTCGTTGCCAAGAAATACACCGAGCCCAAACTGCTGGCCATCCAGGGCGGCAGTGCCGGCGGCCTGTTGATGGGCGCGGTGACCAACCTGCGCCCAGACCTGTTCAAGGCGGTGGTCTCGCAGGTACCGTTCGTCGACGTGATGAACACCATGCTCGACGCCTCTTTGCCCTTGACTGTCGGCGAGTACCTCGAATGGGGCAACCCCAATGAGGAAAAGGCTTACAAGTACATGCGCTCCTATTCGCCGTACGACAATCTGGAGAAGCGGGCGTATCCGGCGATGCTCGTGGAAACCTCGCTCAACGATTCGCAGGTCATGTACTGGGAGCCGGCCAAGTACGTGGCCAGGCTTCGGACATTGAAAACCGACAACAATCCGCTGTACCTGAAGACCATCTTGGAGGCCGGACACGGCGGCGCTTCCGGACGCTATGACGCGCTCAAGGAAACCGCGGTGACCTATGCGTTTGTGCTGTCGCAGATGGGCATCACGCAGTAAGCCGCCCGATCCTGCACCACGGCAAACGGCCCGGCATTCGGGCCGTTTGCGATTTCATTTCCCATGAAGCTCGGCAATTCATCGCTGTTCGCCATCTGCGTCGCCATCTGGGGATCGACCTGGCTGGCGATCACCTACCAGTTGGGCAGCGTCGCCCCCGAGATCTCGGTCGGCTATCGCTTCCTGCTGGCCGGGCTGGTGCTGTTCGCCTATTGTCGCTGGCGTGGCATCGCGCTGCGCTTTGGCCGCGCCGAACATATCGAGATGCTGCTGACCGGCATCGGCATGTATTGCGTCAGCTACATTTTCGTTTACAAGGCGGAAACCTACATCATCTCCGGGATGGTCGCGGTCGGTTATTCCGCCAGCCCGATGCTGTCGATGCTCGCCTCGCGGCTGTTTTACGGTACGCCGATGACCCGGCCGGTCATCGGCGGCTCGGTGCTCGGCATCGCCGGCATCGTGCTGGTGTTTTGGAATGAGTTCGCCCAAGTTGGCAGCAGCCGCAATGCCATGCTGGGGGCGGCGCTCACGATGCTCTCGGTTCTGATTTCGACCGGCGGCACGATGATGGCCATGCGCCTGCAGCGGCGCAAGCTGCCGATCTGGCCCTCGATGGCCTGGAGCATGTTCTATGGCGGCGCCCTGGCGCTGCTGATCGGCATTGCCTCGGGCGCGCCGTTGGCCTTCGAGGCCTCGACAGCCTACGTCGGCACCCTGCTCTACCTCACGCTGGCCGGCTCGATCATCACCTTTGCCTGCTACTTGACCCTGGTGGCGAGGATCGGCGCGGCGCCGGCGTCGTACATTGGCGTGATGACGCCGGTCGTCGCGTTGCTGGTCTCGGCCGTGTTCGAGAACATGGCCTGGGGCTTGTTGACCCTGATGGGCATCGCGCTCCTGGTGGCGGGCAACGTGTTCATGCTGCGCGCGAAGCCCGCCGCGAAGGTCCAGCCCCCGGCTCAGCCGGGCCGGGGATAGTCGCCAGCGGCGCGGAACGATTCCAGCGACCGCGCGGCTTTCTTGCGCACCAACGCCTTGAACGGGCCGAACCATCCCAGTGCCAAGCCTGCCGGGCCCAGCGCCTGCCGGGCCCATCGCCAGAACGAAAAGCGATCGATGTGCCGCACGATGCAGCCATCACGAAAGGCGAACAACGCATCGATCACGTTGTGCACAGGCCGGCCGGTCTGGCTGAAGGTGTAGCGCGCCTCCCAGCGGGCGTGGCCGCCCGAATCGTCGGCGCCGGCATCCACCAGGGTGATCGTCAGATCTTTGCCACGCGCACACAACATCGCCCACATGGCGCTGGCCTCGTCGCCGCGCAGAGACGGGAACGCCGGGTCGCTGAAAAACACGTCGGCGTGGTAACAGCGCGCCATGGCCGCTGCATCGCGCACGGCAAACGCCGCATAGAAGTCGCGAATTCGCTGCTCGTGCGGATGCATCAGGCCTCCGGGTCGAGCGCCACGTCCGCCGGGGTCGCGCCGACGATCCCCAGCAAGTCAGCAGGCGCGATGCAAAACATGGTGTTGGGATGGCCCGCAGCCGGCCAGATCCGGTCGTGATTCACCAGGTCGCGATCGAACAGGACCAGCGGTGCAGTCAGATGGGCCAGCGGGGCGACGCCGCCAATGCTGAACCCGGTGTTGCGCTTGACGAATTCGGCGTCGGCTTTTCCGATGGCACGACCCACCAGGGCTTCGACCTTGCGCGTATCGACGCGGTTTGCCCCGCTGGCGATCACCAGTACCGTCCGCCCGTCATCGGCCCGGAAAACTACCGACTTGGCGATCTGTTCCACCGCGCAGCCCAGCGCAGCGGCGGCCTGCGCTGCAGTGTGCGTGGCCTTGGACATGACCGTTACCTCGCCCGAATGGCCGGCCGCACGCAACGCCTCGGCAACGCGGCGCACCGCAGGATGGTTTCGGATGGATTGATCTTCGTCAAGCATGTTTTCAAGGGGCAAGGGCGCTGCATCCGCCAAGGAGTTGACTCCCGTCAAGGTAGGTATTTTGCCTCAAGTTTCATACTCAAGCCCTGAACAAATGATGCCCCACAGGAGAAGAGGATGCTCAGCGACATCGAAATCGCGCAGCGCGCGACCATGAAGAAAATCCAGGATGTGGCAGCAGGCTTGGGCATCCCGGAGGATGCGCTTGAGCCGTTCGGCCGCTACAAGGCCAAGGTCTCGCTCGATTACATCGCGTCGCTGGAGGGCCGCCCGGACGGCAAGCTGATTCTGGTGACCGCCATCTCGCCGACCCCGGCCGGGGAGGGCAAGACCACCACGACCGTCGGGTTGGGCGACGCGCTCAACCACCTGGGCAAGAAGGCCGTCATCTGCCTGCGTGAACCTTCGCTCGGACCGGTGTTCGGCATGAAGGGCGGGGCCGCGGGAGGCGGTTACGCGCAGGTCGTGCCGATGGAGGACATCAACCTGCATTTCACCGGGGATTTCAACGCCATCGCGCTGGCCAACAACCTGCTGGCGGCGTTGCTCGACAACCACATCAACCACGGCAATGCGCTCGGCATCGACATCCGTCGTATCGTCTGGAAGCGCGTGGTCGACATGAACGATCGTGCGCTTCGCGACATTACCATCGCGCTGGGCGGTCCGGGCAACGGCTATCCGCGGGAGGACGGTTTCGACATCGTCGTGGCCTCCGAGATCATGGCGATCTTCTGTCTCGCCACCTCGCTCAAGGACCTCAAGGAGAGGATCGGCAACATCGTCGTCGCCTACACCAAGGACCTCAAGCCGGTTCGGGCCCGCGACCTGCAGGCGGCCGGCGCCATGACGGCCCTGCTCAAGGACGCCCTGCTGCCGAACCTGGTGCAGACCCTGGAGAACAATCCGGCGTTCATCCACGGCGGGCCCTTCGCCAACATCGCCCATGGCTGCAATTCGGTGATCGCCACCAAGACGGCCCTCAAGCTTGGCGACTACGTGGTGACCGAGGCCGGGTTTGGCGCCGACTTGGGGGCGGAGAAATTCGTCGACATCAAGTGCCGCAAGTCGGGACTGCGGCCTTCCGCGGTGGTCATCGTCGCCACGGTCCGCGCGCTCAAGTTCCACGGCGGCATGGATGTCAAGGAGGTCTCGAACGAAAATGTTGCCGCGCTCGAGAAGGGCATCGTCAACCTCGAGCGGCACATCCGCAACGTTCGCGAACACTATGGCCTGCCCTGCGTGGTCGGCATCAACCACCGCACCCACGATACCGAAGCGGAAATCCGGCTGCTTGTCGAGCGCTGCGAAAAACTGGGGGCGCGGGTCGTGGTGGCAAGGCACTGGGCCGATGGCGGAAAGGGGGCGCTGGACCTGGCCCGGGAAGTCATCGCGCTGTGCGAGCAACCACCGGGATTCCGGTTTGTCTACGAGGACAATCTGCCGCTGTGGGACAAGATGAAGGCGATTGCAACCAAGATCTACGGCGCCTCCGACATCACCGCAGACTCGAAGGTTCGCGGGCAGATCAAGAAGCTCCAGGAAGACGGCTACGGCCATTACCCGATCTGCGTGGCCAAGACGCAATATTCGTTCTCGACCGATCCGCAATTGCGCGGCGCGCCGAACGGGCACGTGGTGACGATCCGCGAGGTTCGCCTCGCCGCCGGTGCCGAGTTCATCGTGCTGGTTTGCGGCGACATCATGACCATGCCGGGATTGCCGAAGGTGCCGGCGGCAAACGCCATCGACGTCGGCGAAGACGGCAAGATCGTCGGCCTGTTCTGACAACATCCGTGCCATGGCGCCGCCGCGCGGCGCCATGGCACGGCAGCGGTGTGCGTTGCATAATGTGCCGGTCGCATCATTCTTCCGGCACGCTGCCCCATGTCCGCCGTCCCCATTCCCGACAGCATCGGCAAATACAAGGTTGTCCGTGAACTCGGCCGCGGCGCGACCGGTGCGGTCTACCTGGCCGAGGATCCGTTCATCGGGCGCAACGTCGCGCTCAAGGCGATGTTCCCGGAAGTGCTGTCAAATGCGGAGGACGGCGAGCATTACCGGCAGATGTTTCTCAACGAGGCTTCGCTCGCGGGCAAGATCATGCACCCGCACATCGTCGGCATCTATGACGCGGTGGTCGACGAGCACATGAGTTACATCGTCATGGAGTATGTCGAGGGCGGCACGCTGGAGCGCTTCTGCAAGGAAGACGCGATGCTCGACACCAAGACCATCGCCGAGATCATTTTCAAGTGCGTGCGCGCCCTCGGATTCGCCTTTTCCAAGGGGTTGATCCACCGCGACATCAAGCCCGGCAACATCCTCTACAAGAGCGGCAGCGAGATCAAGGTCGGCGACTTCGGCGCCGCGATCAGCAAGGTGACCGACAAGACGCAGGTGGCCGCGGTCGGCTCTCCGTTGTACATGTCCCCGGAAATCCTCAACGGGTCCAAGGCCACCGTGCAGTCGGACATCTATGCGCTGGGCATGGTCATGTACATGCTGCTTGCCGGCAGGCCGCCCTTCGAAGCGTCCAACGCGCAAAGCCTGGCCTACCAGATTGTTAACCACGAGCCGGATCCGCCTTCGCGATTTCGTGAAGGCATACCCGCAGCCATGGAGGACATCGTCAAGCAGGCGATGGCCAAGGACACGGCGCGGCGCTACGCAAGCTGGGAGCAGTTCGGCGCGGACCTCGAGGCGCTTTGGCAGGGAGAACAGTCCCCGCAACAGAACAAGGCCGAAGTCTCCGACACCGAAAGCTTCAGCCTGCTCAAGACGCTGTCCTTCTTCCGGGACTTCCCGGAAAACGAACTGTGGGAGGTCTTGCGCATCAGCAAGTGGCGTCCGTTCACGGCCGGTGCAGTGCTGATTGCCGAAGGCGACGTCGGCGACAGTTTCTTTATCCTCGCCAAGGGAACCGTACGCGTAACCCGCGGCAAGCGCTTGTTGAACGTGCTGGGCGCAGGCGATTGCGTCGGCGAGATGTCCTATCTGGCGAAGAAGGCCACCCCCAGGTCCGCGTCAGTGACCACCGCCACGGACAGCATCATCATGAAGATCCGTGCCAGCGATTTGAGCAATGCCAGCGACAGCTGCCGGCGCTTGTTCGACCGCAAGTTCCTCGAGACCCTTGTCGAACGCCTGGAAACGGCCAACCAGCAATTGTCGGTGACATGATCGCGGCGCTGCCGCACACCGCTGTTTACGCGTCGCTCTGCACGCTGCTCATCGTCGTCCTGTTGCTGTTGGTGGTGCGCTTGCGGCGCAAGCTGAAGGTCGGCATCGGTGATGGCGGCCATCGCGACCTGGCCCGCGCAATTCGCGTCCATGCCAACGCCATCGAGTCCGTTCCACTGTTCCTGATCCTGCTGGCGATCTATGAGCACAACGGCGGCGGCGCGGTGTTGCTAAACGCCTTTGGCAGCGTGTTCCTGATCGCACGCATTGCCCACGCCGCCGGCATGCTGCGCACGGCCGGTGCCTCATTGGGTCGCGTGGCCGGCACAGCAGGATCGATCGCCTGCCTGGTCGGCCTGGCTGTAGCAAACCTTGCCCGGGTCATCGGCCTTTTTTGATCTACCGCCGCAGCTAGGCAAGATCAGGCAGTCGGCAGCTTGTAACTCCGGTACTCTTCACGCAGGCGCGTCTTCAGGATCTTCCCGGTGGCCGTGTGCGGCAGCTGATCGACAAATACCACGTCGTCCGGCATCCACCATTTGGCGACCTTGCCGGTGAAGTACGCAATCAGTTCCTCGCGCGATACCTCACATCCGGGCTTGCGAACCACCACCAGCAACGGACGCTCGTCCCACTTTGGGTGCGGGACGGCAACAACGCCGGCTTCGGCAACCGATGGGTGGGCGACCGCAATGTTCTCAAGGTCAATCGAGCTGATCCATTCGCCGCCCGACTTGATGACGTCTTTCGAGCGATCGGTGATTTGCATGTAGCCGTCGGCATCGATGGTTGCGACATCGCCGGTGGGAAACCAGCCGTCGACCAGCGCTGTATTCTGCTCCTTGAAGTAATGCTCGACAATCCACGGCCCGCGAACCATGAGATCGCCGAAAGCCACGCCATCGTGCGGCAGGCGCCGCCCCTGGGCATCGACGATTTTCATTTCCACGCCGAAGATGGGTCTGCCCTGCTTCGCCTTAACGGCAAGTTTTGCCTCCTGATCGAGACTGGCATGCTTTGCCTTGAGTCGGCACATGCTGCCCAAGGGGGAAAGCTCGGTCATGCCCCAAGCATGGATGACCTGAACTCCGAAGTCTTCCTCGAAACTGCGAATCATCGCGGGAGGACAGGCGGAGCCGCCGATCACAGTTTCACGCAGCGAACCGAACTTCAGCCGATTGACTTTCACGTGGTTCAGCAGGCCCAACCAAACCGTCGGCACGCCCGCACTCACGGTGACCCTTTCGCTCTCCATCAACTCGTACAGGCTGGCGCCATCCAGAGCCGGGCCCGGCAATACCAACTTGACGCCCGCCGCGGCGCAAAGATACGGCAACGACCACGCATTGACATGAAACATCGGCACCACCGGAAGG
>DASUDU010000382.1:0-5259 GCA_036275435.1 Usitatibacteraceae bacterium
GATCATGCCGTAGCGCGACACCCGGCCGTAGGTCGGCTTGATCGCGGTGATCCCGCACATGGCCGCCGGCTGCCTGAGCGACCCGCCGGTGTCGGTGCCGGTGGCAGCCGGCACCAGGCCCGCCGCCACGGCCGCGGCCGAACCGCCGGAGGAGCCACCGGGCACGCGCGCCGAATCCCAGGGATTCCTGACCGCGCCAAAGGCCGAATTTTCGTTCGACGAGCCCATCGCGAACTCATCGCAATTCAGCTTGCCCATGCACACCATGCCGGCCGCGCGCAGTCGCTCGACCACCGTGGCATCGAAGGGCGAGGTGTAGCCTTCGAGCATCTTGGAGCCGGCCGTGGAGCGCCAGCCGCGCGTGACGAAGATGTCCTTGTGCGCAATGGGGATGCCCAGCAGCGGCGAACCATCCCCTGCGGCGCGGCGGCGATCGGCCTCGCGCGCCTCGGCAAGCGTCAGCTCGCGGTCGACGTGCAGGAAGCAATTGAGGTCAGCCGCGGCGTCGATGCGCGCCAGCGACTCCTCGGCCAGCGCCAGCGCCGTGGTGGAGCCCTCTACCAGGCGCCGGGCGAGCGCGGCGATCGTGCCGGTGCTCACTCGATCACCTTCGGCACCAGGAACAGGCCGTGCTCGGCCTGCGGCGCGTTGGCCAGGTTGGCGTCGCGGTCGATGGCGCCATCGACGCGGTCTTCGCGCAGGCGCTGCACCTGCGCTTCGATCAGATCCAGCGGCGAGGCCAGCGGCTGCACCGAGCCGGTGTCGACCGACTGGAGCTGGTCGATGAGGTCGAAAATGCCCGACATTTCGCGCGCCAGGGCGGGTGTTTCCTCGGCCTCGAGCGCGATGCGGGCCAGGCGCGCTAGGCGCTCGATGTCCTTGGGCTGGAAACTCATGGGTTGGCGGAGTGGTCCGAACGGGACGGAAGTGGCCGGAATCGGGTTGCGCGCGCCATCCGGGCGCCTCTGTCTTCCCTGCAAAAACCGCGCGCGCGCCGCTCTTTTGGCGGGTCGATACGGTATTATAGGACGATTGCCGGATTGACCCTGTTTACGAGAGGGAAATCCGCCTTCCAATTGCGCCGTTCCGGACCGCGCAAGGTCCGTTCCACCGACCCAACCAACCGATTGAATTCCCGGGCGCCGGCCGAGTCGAAGCCGGAGGCACCGGCCCGCACGCACCCGACCGCCGCGTTGAACGCGGCGGTGCAACGAAAGGCAACATGTTTCCGCTCTTCTCGAAGTATTTCTCCTCCGATCTCGCGATCGACCTCGGCACCGCCAACACCCTCATTTACCTGCGCGGCAAGGGCATTGTCCTCGACGAGCCGTCCGTGGTGGCGATCCGCCAGGAAGCCGGCCCCAATTCGCGCAAGACCATCCAGGCGGTCGGCCTCGCGGCCAAGCAGATGCTCGGCCGCACGCCGGGCAACATCACCGCCATCCGGCCGATGAAGGACGGCGTGATCGCCGACTTCCACACCACCGAGCACATGCTCAAGTTTTTCATCAAGAAGGTGCATGACGCGCGCTGGTACATGCCCTCCCCGCGCATCGTCATCTGCGTGCCCTGCGGCTCGACACAGGTCGAGCGGCGCGCGATCAAGGAATCCGCCGTCGCCGCGGGCGCCTCGCAGGTGTTCCTCATCGAGGAGCCGATGGCCGCGGCGATCGGCGCCGGGCTGCCGATCGCCGAACCGACCGGCTCGATGGTGGTCGACATCGGCGGCGGCACCACGGAAGTCGGCGTGATCTCGCTCGGCGGCACGGTCTACCACGGCTCGGTACGCATCGGCGGCGACAAGTTCGACGAGGCGATCATCAACTACATCCGCCGCAACTACGGCATGCTGATCGGCGAATCGACCGCCGAGCAGATCAAGAAGCAGATCGGCTCCGCGTTCCCCGGCTCGGAAGTGCGCGAGATGGAGGTCAAGGGCCGCAACCTGGCCGAGGGCATCCCGCGCTCGTTCACGATTTCGTCGAATGAAATCCTCGAAGCGCTGACCGACCCGCTCAATTCGATCGTGTCCGCGGTCAAATCCGCACTCGAGCAGACCCCGCCCGAACTGGGCGCCGACATCGCCGAGAAGGGCATGGTACTCACCGGCGGCGGCGCGCTGTTGCGCGAACTCGACCGCCTGCTGGTGGAGGAGACCGGGCTGCCGGTGATCGTGGCCGACGATCCGCTGACCTGTGTGGTGCGCGGCTCCGGGCGCGCGCTCGAGGAAATGGACAAGCTCGGGTCGGTGTTCACCACCGAATCCTGACGCAGCGGCGGCGGCAGCGCATCCTCCGTCCCGATGGCCTACCAGGAAAACTTCTTCACGCGCGGGCCCAGCCCGCTGGCGCGGCTGACCTTCTTTTCGCTGCTGGCGATCGGCGTGATGGTGGCCGACCACCGTTTCCAGGCGCTGCCCTGGATGCGCAGCGGCATCGCCGCCGTGCTCGCGCCGATCGAGATGGCGCTGCAGTTTCCCGGACGCGCCGGGCGCGCCGCCGGCGAATACTTCACCGAGCAGGCGCGGCTGATCGAGGAAAACCGTGAACTCAAGGCGCAGGTGCTGGAGTTGGGCGCATCGCGCCAGCAGGTGGAGCTGGTCAAGGGCGAGGTGCGCCAGCTGGCCGGGCTGGCGGGCTTCGACAACCGCTTCGCCAGCAAGGGGCTGATCGCCGAGATCATTCGCGATGCGCGCAACCCGTACTCGCGCAAGGTGGTCATCGACAAGGGCAGCCGCGCCGGCGTCGCGCCCGGGCGTGCGGTGATCGACGGCCTGGGCGTGGTCGGCCAGGTGACCGCGGTCGGCCCGTTCAGCGCCGAGGTCACCCTGACGGCGGAAAAAAACCACACGGTGCCGGTGATGGTGGTGCGCAACGGGCTGCGCGCGCTCGCCGTGGGCAGCGGCCGCGAAGGGATGATCGACGTGCCGTTCATCCCCTCGGGCGCCGACATCGTGCCCGGCGACGAACTGGTCACCTCGGGCATCGACGGCACCTACCCGGCGGGGCTGGCCGTGGCCCGCGTCAGCGCGGTCGACAAGAACCCGGCACTGCCGTTCGCGCGCATCGTCGCCGTTCCCAGTGCCAGCGCCGTGAGCCATCGCCGCGTCAAGGTGCTGTCGCACGAGGAAATCGCTGCATATCCGCAGCCGGACATCCCGGCCGAGGAAAACCGCTCCGCCAAGCCCAGCAAACCGGTGCGCCGATCCGGCGGGGAGCGGCGATGATCGAGATGGATCTGTCGCCCGCCTCGCGCGAGCCGATGCGCCCGCCCGCGCCGTTCAAGCTGCTCCTCGGCACGCTGTTCGCCGCGCTGCTGCTCAACCTGCTGCCGTGGGGCGGCTGGCTGCTCAAGGTGCGCCCGGATTTCCTGCTGCTGGTGCTGCTGTACTGGGCCACCCACGAATCGCGCCGCGTCGGCCAGGGCTGGGCCTTTGCATTCGGCTTCATCATGGACGTGGCCGACAGCGTGCTGCTCGGCCAGCACGCGCTCGCCTACGTGGCCGCGGTGTTTCTGGCGCAACAGCTGCGGCTGCGGCTGCTGCAATTGTCGGTCCTGGAACAGGCGCTGCACGTGGCGGGAATCCTCGCCGTCGCGCAGCTGGTCGACGTGCTGCTCAACTTGTCGATCGGCCGCGATTTCCCCGGCATGCTGGTCGCGCTCGCGCCGCTGCTGGGCGCCGGAATGTGGCCGCTGTTGCATGTTGTTGCCATCCAGCCCCGCCTGCGGCGGCGCGAGGTGGTGACGCTGATGCACTGAGTCGGGTGCGATGAGCGTCGGCGTGATTCGCAATCGCGAGGCCGAGGTGGTGGTGTTCCGCCGCCGCGCGCTGATCGCCGGGGCGCTGATCCTGGCGGGGTTCGCGCTGCTGGCGGGCCGCTTTTTCTGGCTGCAGGTGGTGCGCCACGAGCAGTACCACACGCAGGCCGAGGCCAACCGCATTTCGATCCTGCCGGTGGTGCCCAACCGCGGGCTGATCGTCGATCGCAATGGCGAGGTGCTGGCGGCGAACTACTCGGCGTTCACGCTCGAGGTCACGCCTTCCGAGGTGCGGCAACTCGACGCGGCGCTCGACCAGCTCGCCGGCGTGGTGGAAATCCTGCCCAAGGACCGGCGGCGACTCAAGCGCCTGATCGAGGAAAGCAAGAATTTCGAGTCGCTGCCCGTGAAGACCCGGCTGACCGACGACGAAGTGGCGCGCTTTGCGGTCAACCGTTACCGCTTCCCGGGCTTCGAGATCCGCGCGCGGCTGTTTCGCAATTACCCCAACGGCGAGGTAGCCTCCCACGCGATCGGCTACATCGGCCGCATCAACGATGCCGAGGTCAAGCGCATCGAGGCCGCCGGCCTGGCCACCAACTACAAAGGCACCGAGCACATCGGCAAGCTCGGCATCGAGGGCAGCTACGAGGCCGAACTGCACGGCAGGACCGGCGCCGACCAGGTCGAGGTGGATGCCGGCGGCCGGGCGATCCGCTCGCTGTCGCGCTCGGCGCCGACGTCGGGAAACAACCTGACGCTCACGCTCGACATCAAGCTGCAGCACGTGATCGAGGACGCGTTCGGCGAGCGGCGCGGCGCCCTGGTAGCGATCGACCCGCGCAATGGCGAAGTACTGGCGCTGGTCTCCAAGCCCGGATTCGATCCGAGCCTGTTTGTCGACGGCATCGACCCGCAGAACTGGGACGCGCTCAACACCTCGCTCGACAAGCCGCTGCTGAACCGTGCGCTGCGCGGCGCCTATCCGCCCGGCTCCACGCTCAAGCCCTTCCTTGCGCTGGCGGCGCTCGAGTCGGGCAAGCGCACGCCGGCGCAGGCGATCTCCGATCCGGGATATTTCGCGCTCCCCGGTGTGGCGCACCGCTGGAACGACGACAAGAAGGGCGGCCACGGCTTCGTCGACATGTACAAGTCGATCGTCGATTCCTGCGACACCTACTACTACCAGCTGGCCGCCGAGACCGACATCGACAAAACCGCCGAATTCCTGCGCATCCTGGGCTTCGGCGGCAAGACCGGGATCGACATCGACGGCGAGGTCGAGGGCGTGCTGCCCTCGCGCGCCTGGAAGGAGAGGCGCTTCGCCAAGGCCGCCAGCGAGGCGCGCAAGTGGTATCTCGGCGACAGCATCTCCGCCGGCATCGGGCAGGGCTACAACGCCTTCACGCCGATGCAACTGGCGCACGCCATCGCCGCGATCGCCAACGACGGCGTGGCCTACCGGCCGCGGCTGCTCAAGCGCGTCACCGATGCCACCAC
>DASUDU010000383.1:0-4253 GCA_036275435.1 Usitatibacteraceae bacterium
GACATGTCCGTGGCCATCACCGAGGCTGCAGAGACGCTGTCAGCCGCGAATTGCCGGGTGCGCGAGGTCCGCCTCCCCGCGATCTACGATGAAGCCCAGGCGCAGCAGCGTACCGTACAACTGGTGGAGAACGCTCGCCACTACGCCCTGGAACTGTCCCAATACCGTGCGCAGCTCGACCCCCGGCTTGCGGCACAACTGGCTGATGGCGCGGCGATTCCGGCCGAGGACTACCTTGGTGCCATCACTGGATTGCAATCCGCTCGCAAGCAAACCGACTTTCTGTTTGCAGACTGCGATGCCTGGCTGATGCCATCGGCACCCGGCGCGGCGCCCGCCGGGCTAGAAAGTACCGGGGACCCGGTGTTCAATCGGCTTGCAACAGCCATGCACCTGCCCGCGATCAATGTCCCGGTGCTGCGCAACAAGAACCGGATGCCGCTCGGACTGCAGCTAATCGGCTCCCGTCACCAGGACGAAAAGCTTCTCGCCGTGGCGCAACGCGTCATGGACCTCCTGCGCGCCCGGCATGAGTGACCGGGGCCTTGCGGTAGTGGTCTGATTCAGCTTATAATTCAAGGCTTTCCGCCGCCAATTGGGCGGAATTTCGTTGCCGGTTCGCAACCGGAGGTTCCCCGTTGACAACGGGGTGTTGATGGGATCACCCGGACAGAGGAAGTCAATGGTTGTCATTCGCATGGCACGGGGCGGCGCCAAGAACCGCCCGTATTACAACGTTGTTGTTGCCGACTCGCGCGATGCGCGCGATGGCCGGTTCATTGAGCGCATCGGCTTCTACAATCCGATGGCCGCGGAACACGAAGAGCGCTTTCGCGTGGCCATGGATCGCCTGACATTCTGGCAGTCCAAGGGCGCGCAAGCCTCCGACGCCGTATTGAAGCTGGTCAAACGTGGCAAGCCGGCCGCCAAGTAGGCAGAACGACGAAATCGTGGTGATGGCGCAGATTGGTGCGCCGTTTGGCATCAAGGGTTGGGTCAAGCTGCACACCTACACGGAATCTGCCGACAGCCTCTACGCATACGCGTCATGGCTAGTCCGCGGGCCGGCCGGCTGGGAGGTGTTTGACCTTGAGGATTTTGCCGTCAACGCCAAGGGGGCTGTCGCCAAGCTCAAGGGGATCGACGATCGCAACGCAGCGCAACGCATTGTCAAGCGCGAAGTCGGGATTCCGCGCGACGCGATCGAGGACGAACCCGGCGGCGCGGTACTTTGGATTGACCTGATCGGTGCCGAGGTGGTCAACACCACCGGGCGGCGTTTCGGGACGGTGCGCACGCTCATGGAAACCGGGGCGAACGATGTGCTGGTGGTGGTCGATGGTGCGCAGGAACACCTGATACCGTACATCGACCCGGTGATCGTGAGCGTCGAACGCGATGCCAAACGGATTACGGTGGACTGGAGCGGGGAGTATCAGTGAGAGGCCCGGTGAAGCGCTACGGCGTGGTCACCCTGTTTCCGGAAATGTTCGATGCGATCGCCGATTTTGGTGTGACGCGCCGGGCCTTGGACAGGCAGGTCTGGGCGCTGGATTGCATCAATCCGCGCGACTTTGCCAAGGATGCGCACCGGACGGTTGACGACCGGCCGTTTGGCGGTGGGCCGGGCATGGTGATGATGGCCGAACCGCTGGATGCGGCCATCGACCGGGCGCTGGAGCTGCAACGGGCTGGTGGCGTGGACCGGCCGAAGGTTGTGTTGTTCACGCCGCAGGCCAGCCCGCTGACCGACCGCCTGGTTCGCGATCTGGCAGCGGAAGCAGGATTGGTCATGTTGTGCGGGCGGTATGAGGGAATTGACGAGCGCTTGGTGGAGGCTCGGGTCGATGTCAGCGTTTCGATCGGCGATTTCGTGCTGTCGGGGGGTGAACTGGCCGCGATGGTGCTGATTGACGCCATGGTCCGGCTTCAGCCTGGCGTGCTCAATGACGGCGCGTCGGCGGCGGAGGATTCGTATGCGCCGGGACGTGACGGCCTGCTCGATCACCCGCACTACACGCGGCCGGAGGTGTGGCAGGGTCTTGCCGTACCGGAGGTGCTGACCAGCGGCGACCACGCGCGCATTGCGGCGTGGCGCCGGAAGGAGACGCTGCGGCGCACCCTGCAGCGCCGGCCGGAGTTGATGGACGGCCGGGAGTGGAGCAAGGCAGATTTGCAATTCCTCGCGGAAATCCGCGCGGAAGCAGGACGCGGCGGGTAGCGTTAGCCCGAAGGCAGGTACGCCGCAGCAGGATGGCGGCGGCAGTTCCCGGCAAGGCATCGCCGGTTGTTCGACAACAAACAGCGCGCATCAGCGGATTTCGCTGCCCTGCGCGACAGGCGTGAAGCAGCCCTTCGGCCGACAACAGGAAAGGAATGACATGAATTTGATTCAGATTCTCGAAAACGAAGAAATCGCCCGCCTGGGCAAGAAGATCCCCGATTTCGCGCCCGGCGATACGGTCATCGTCAACGTCAATGTGGTTGAAGGCGACAAGAAGCGGGTGCAGGCCTACGAAGGCGTGGTGATCGCCAAGCGCAATCGCGGACTCAACTCGTCGTTCATCGTGCGCAAGATCTCGTCGGGCGAGGGCGTGGAGCGCACCTTCCAGACCTTCGCGCCGTCGATCGCCTCGATCGAGGTCAAGCGCCGCGGTGACGTGCGCCGCGCAAAGCTGTACTACCTGCGCGACCGTTCGGGCAAATCAGCGCGCATCAAGGAAAAGCTCGACTACGTGTCGACGCAGACCAAGGATGAAAAAGCCGAGTAACGAGCGGCGCGCGGTCAAGAAAAGGCACGCTGCGACGTGCCTTTTTTCTTGCGCCTCTCAGCCGAGATCGCGTGCCGCAAAGGTATCACAGGATTTCATACTGCCGGACTCAAAGCCGGTCCTGAACCAGCGCATGCGCTGTTGCGACGTGCCGTGGGTAAACGCATCGGGAACGACCACGCCACTTGACTGTTTTTGCAGCATGTCATCGCCGATGGCATTGGCGGCGCGCAGGGCCTCGTCCACGTCGCTGGAATCCAGGAACGGCTTTCTGCGGTTCGCGTGATTGGCCCAGACTCCGGCAAAACAATCGGCCTGCAGCTCCACGCGCACCGAAATCCGGTTGTACTCCTTTTCCGACACACGTCCCCGCAGTTCATCGGTTTTGCCGGTGATGCCGATGAGGTTCTGCACATGATGGCCGATCTCGTGGGCAATCACATAAGCCCGCGCAAAATCACCGCCGGCCTTGAAACGCCCCTCCATCTCGCGAAAAAAGTGCATGTCGAGATAGACCTTGCGATCGCCGGGGCAATAAAACGGTCCCATGGCTGCCTGGCCGGTTCCGCAAGCCGTTGGCGTGCGGCCGCTGTAGAGCACAAGTCTCGGCACTTCGTAGCGTCCGCCAATTTGGGGAAAGATCTCGCTCCAGGTATCTTCGGTCTTGGCCAGAACCTTTGAAATCTCGCTCTTCAGGGCATGGTCCGGATCGTTTCGAGGGTCCAGCGGCTTGCCAGGCGTTGACGCCTGCGGGCCCTGCACCTGCTGCGCCACATTGAGCACAGTCGACGGATCGATCCCAAGAAAATAACTTGCCACCAGGGCAATGACGATCGTCCCGATGCCGATGCCACCTGCCTTGCCCATGCCGCCGCCACGGCGGTCCTCGACATTGCTGCTCTCGCGTTCGTCTTCCAGTCGCACGACAGTCCCCGATTGCAAATTTTTCTAACGCGCCAACATCATCCAGAGTGGCAATGTAATCATGCCGCAAAGCGTGCTGATCGTCACGCATTGCGCGACCAGCGGCCCGTCGCCGCCCATGCGCACCGCAAGCACGTACGCCGAGGTCGCAGTCGGCAGCGCAGCCAACAGCATGACCATTTCGCGATACAGGCCGCCGATCAACAGGAGGTTGATTAACGCCAGAGCCAGCGCCGGCATCAGGACCAGCTTGATCGCGGTGAAAGCACTGATCAGGCCGGCATCGTGCCCGGCGTTGGTCAAGGTCAACGCCGCGCCGACGCACAGCAGCCCGCAGGCCAGCGAAGCCGAGCCCATGCGGGCGATGGTCAGGTGCGCGACATCCGGCAAGGCAATTCCGAGCAACGAAAACACCACGCCGCCGACGGTGGCCAGAATCAGCGGATTCTTCACCAATTCGGCCCAGAAGCCGGCCTCGTGGTGGCGCGCCAGAGCCCACACCGAAGCGATGTTGCACATCGGCACCACCAGGCCAATGACGATGCCGAAGGCGGCGAT
>DASUDU010000384.1:0-2103 GCA_036275435.1 Usitatibacteraceae bacterium
CATCAGCGAGCCGAGCAGGTCGCCGATGACATTGCTGTCCTGGGGAACCTGGCCAGTCGGCGTGACTTGGTTGATCAATTCCGGCAGGACCTTGGCCAGCCCGCCAGCCACGTCGCCCTGGCCCAGGCCAAGCTGGCTGGCGATGTCGCGGATGCGGTCGGAACCGAGCGCGTGGCTGAGCTGGTCGCCGTCGATCGGCATGTTCTCGCCCGTGCTGATCCAGGAGTCAACCTGCTGGCCCATGCCCGCATTGCGAAACGTGTTGATCAGGTCACCCAGGCCGCCGCCTTGCGCGCCGCTGCCCTGCTGCCCCTTGAGCAGCATGTCCATGGCAATTTGCACCAGCGGGTTGCTGCCGCCTTGTTGCTGCCCGCCGCCCATCAGGCTGCCGAGCAATCCGTCGAGAAGTCCCATGTTCATTCCCCTGCGTTGGTTGTCGTAAATGCGCGAGGTCCGCGCGATGGATGTCACTTTACGACAAACGAAAACCCCAGATTGTGAACATCTTTCTTGAACTCGGACATGGCAACGGGAACCTCGGCCGGGTCGCCGCGAATCGACAGCTCGATGATGCGCCCGTCGGGCAGGTGCTGCGGCAGGCTGGAAAGCTTGATGTTCGCGTGCCGCGCCAGCACGGCGTTCATCGCGTCGATCAGGTTCGATTCCCCGGCGTCGCGAATGACGATGGTCTCCTCGGCGATCGAAGCGCGGTGAAACCACTGTGCGTAGCGCTGCTCTAGCACCCACTCCATCATCGGCCAGGCCATTTCGGGAAAGCCCGGCAGGAAATGGTGGTCGCCGCAGGAAAATGCCGCGATCTGGTTGTACGGGTTCGGGATGATGGTGCTGCCGAGCGGAAACTCGGCCATCTTCAGGCGGTTCTCCGTCAACTCGAAACCGGGCTTTGCGGCCATCGCGGCAACCGCCTCGGGATGCCGGTGCAGCGCCACGCCCAGCGCGGCGGCGGCGCACTGCCGGGTGTAGTCGTCGGGCGTGGCGCCGATGCCGCCGAAGCTGAACACCACATGGTCGGTGGCAAAGGTCTGTCGCAGCGTGGCAACGATGCGCTCCGGTTCGTCGCCCAGGTAATGCGCGTAGGCCAGCTGCAGGCCGCGCTTGCCGAGGATCTCGATGGCCTTGGACAAGTGCTTGTCCTGGCGTTTGCCGGAGAGGATTTCGTCCCCGATGATGACTATGCCGATGGTGTTCATGTGGTTCTTGCGAAAATGTCCCAGGAAAAGCGGCCCACCAGGGCCACTAGCACCAGCAGGAAAAACCCGCGCAGGAAGGCGTGCCCCCGCGTCAGCGCGAGGTGCGAACCGACCCAGGCGCCGGCCACGTTGCACAGTGCCATCGGCACGGCGAGCGGGAACAGGATATTACCGCTCCAGGCGAACCACGCGGTCGCCGCGGCATTGGTCGTCAGGTTCACCACCTTGGCCGAAGCCGAGGCGGTGAGGAAATCAAAGCCGGTCAGGACGACGAAGGCGAGGATCAGGAAGCTGCCGGTTCCGGGGCCGAAAAATCCCTCGTAGAAACCGAGGATCACGCCGACACCGACCGCGACCCAGCGCTCGTGGCCGGCGGCAAAGCGCGGCTGGTGCAGCCGGCCGAAATCCTTGCGCATGAAGGTGTGGATGCTCACCGCCACCAGCAGGACCAGGATGATCGGCTTGAGCACCGCCGGATCGATGAGCGACACGGCGCGCGCGCCCAGGAAGGCGAACACCGCCGCCACGCTCGCCGCCGGCAATACGCTGTGCCAGGGCACGGCAACCGCGCGCGCGATGCGCGCCAGCGCCACAGAGGTTCCGGCCAGCGAGACGATCTTGTTGGTGCCGAAGATGGTTGCAACCGGAGCGCCGGGCAGGAACACCAGCAGCGCGGGCACCTGGATCAGGCCGCCCCCGCCGATCACCGAGTCGACCAGGCCGGCAAAGAAGGCCAGCAGGCACAGCAGCGCCAGTGCGTCGGCAGAAAGCGGCCACTCCATCGTCGCGCGCCTCAGGCGGGCGGCGCAACGATGGCGCCATCGATGCCGTGGCGGCGCAGCGATTCCTGGATGAACCCGGAAGACTTGAGCGCCTCGACAAACGATTGCAG
>DASUDU010000385.1:0-2085 GCA_036275435.1 Usitatibacteraceae bacterium
GCGCCGAGGGCGGCGAGCAGCAGTTCCGGCGTGGCGTTCTGGATCGGCTGGTTGGGGCGATGGGAAATTTCGCCTTGCAGCGCAATGCCGGCGGGGCCCTGCGTGTTGAACGACAGGCCGATCAGGCGGATGTTCTCCGGATACTCGGCGAAGTAGGTGGCCTTGAGGTCGGTGCGCGCCTGATCGCACAGCGTGGTTCCCGCCGCGGCCTGGAATGCGGCGGAGCATACGGTGCCGGTGACGGTGGCGCTGGCGCCGGTCAGCGCGGAGGTGACCGTGCCCTTGATGCCGGAGAAGAACGGGATGCGGCTGTGGTAATTCATGTAGTACAGGCCGAACTCGGTGTTGTTGAGGTCGGTCGCCAGATAGCGGAACGCCACGCCGTATTGTCCCCAGTCGCTCGGATTGCGATCGGCCGAGCGCGGCGCCCAGACCGCGGCGGTCGGCTCCGACGGCCCGACGACGCTGGAGATCAACGCGTTCACGCCGGCCAGAGTGGCGCTGGCGCCAAGCTGGGCGGGGGTGAAGAACGCCGGATTGGTTGCACCGCGGCCAGTCAGGTCCTTGCGGCGGCCGAAGCCGACGAACACCTGGTTGGCATCATCGGAGGCAAAGTCGTTGTTGCTCCAGTACGAGCCCTTCGGATCGAGCTTGATCTTGTCGAAGTTGAACTGCACCCAGCCTTCGAGGCTGGCGTTCTTGGTCAGCTCAAGCGACAGGAGGGCGCTGGAGGTCGGGATGAAGGCTTCCTTCAGCTCCGAGCCCGGCACGCGCAGCTTGGAAATGTCGACCGAGTTGATGACGTTGATGCCGTTGGGAATGAAGGTCGATTCGCCCCAGGAAATCACCTGGTTGCCGGCGCGCACCTTGAGGTTCTTGCCGTACAGGTCGAAGCCCTTGGAGACAAAGGCGTCGAGCACCTTGGCATCCTGGCCGATGCGTTCGCGCCCAACCGGGCCCAGGCCCTGGTTCTTGCGCGTCTTGAAATCGACGAAATACAGGCCGCGGCCGAAGAACGACCAGTCGTCGTACTTCAGTTCGAGGTCGTGCGTGACCTTGAGCAATTCGGAGAACGGCTTGCTTTTCTTGAAGTTGCGGTCGCCGTCGTCCTCATTGACCGAACGCGACGTGCCGCCATTGGCGATGCCGATCAGGTCGGCTGAAGGCGCATTCAGGCGTACCGAGATGCCGGCCGAAATGGTCGTGTCGAGGCTTCCCGTCAGGCCGTTTTCATACTTAAACTGCACCGCGCCTGCGGCCGAGGAAAGCGCCAACCCGACGGCGAGCGCGGACAGCTTCAGGGCAGGCAGGGTCTGGCGATTGATAAGGTGAGTGCTGCGCATCGGTTCGTCTCCTGATGGGTGATTTCAATTATTTTGGTGGGTGGCGCGGCGGCCCGAATGCGGCGCCTTGGGAACACTTGGCCAACAATCGGCCTACTTTACCGCAAATGCCCTCTCGGGGGTTGCCTGTGGTGCCATCGCAACACCGCATCGCCGCGCTTACTGACTGGATAGTCAGTAATCTGGCAGCATTCGCCGATTACAGCGCTTCAAACAACCCTGCAGCGCCCATGCCGGTGCCGATGCACATGGTGACCATGCCCCATTTTTTGTTTTCGCGGCGCATGCCGTGCAGCAAGGTGGCCGCGCGAATCGCGCCGGTCGCGCCGAGCGGGTGGCCCAATGCGATGGCGCCGCCTTGCGGGTTGACCCTGGACATGTCCAAGCCCAGGTCCTTGCCGACCGCGAGGGCCTGCGCGGCGAACGCCTCATTCAGCTCGATCCAGTCGAGGTCGTCCTGCCGGATGCCGGCCTGCTTGAGCACCTTGGGGATCGCCTTGATCGGGCCGATGCCCATGATTTCCGGCGGCACACCCGCCACTGCAAAGGAAACAAAGCGCGCCAGCGGCTGGATGTTGTATTTTTTCAGCGCCTTCTCGCTCATCAGGATCACCGCGCCTGCGCCGTCGGACATTTGCGAGGCATTGCCGGCGGTCACGGTGCCGCGCGCGGCGAACACGGTCCTGAGTTTGGCCAAGGTTTCCATGGTGGTATCGGCGCGCGGGCCCTCGTCGCTGTCGGC
>DASUDU010000386.1:0-2560 GCA_036275435.1 Usitatibacteraceae bacterium
CGGTGACATCGTCGGCCAGCCGATGCTCGCGCACAAGGCGGTCCACGAGGGCCATGTGGCAGCCGAGGCCGCCGCAGGGCACAAGGCGCACTTCGACGCGCGGGTGATCCCCAGCGTGGCGTACACCGACCCGGAAATCGCCTGGGTCGGCGAGACCGAGGACGGCCTCAAGGCCAAGGGCGCGAAATTCGGCAAGGGGCTATTCCCTTGGGCGGCGTCCGGCCGCGCCTTGGCCAATGGTCGCGAAGAAGGTTTCACCAAGCTGTTGTTCGATGCCGAGACGCATCGCATCATCGGCGGCGGCATTGTCGGCACCCATGCCGGCGACCTGATCAGCGAAGTGGTGCTGGCCATCGAAATGGGCGCCGATGCCCTCGATATCGGCAAGTCGATCCACCCCCACCCGACGCTGGGCGAATCGATCGGCATGAGCGCCGAGGCGTTCGAAGGCGTTTGCACCGACCTGCCGCCAGCCAAGCGCTGAATTGCCCGGCAAGAAACTCGTTGACTGTCAAGGCTTTCCGGGCGAAAAGGCCCGGAAACGCCCGCCGGATAAGGACTTTTTCCCGTGCTTCCCATGATGCGTTCCGTGTTCCGCGCCGCAGCCATCGGCATCGTCCTCACCATCTGGGTGCTCTCGCTGATTCCGATCAACCAGGCCGTTCCCGGCAGCGACAAGCTGCACCATCTGGCGGCCTACTTCGCCTGCATGTGGACCTGGGCGCAGGTCTACGCCGAAAACCGCATGCGGCTCCGGCTAGCCGGAGCAATTGTCCTCATGGGTGCGATGGTTGAATGCGTCCAGTGGCTCGTTCCCTGGCGCAGCTTCGACTGGGCCGACATGCTGGCCAATGCGCTCGGCGTCGCACTGGCGTATTTTGTTGCCGCCGGGCAGGCCATTCTGGCCCGGCGGATGCAGGCGCGCACCTCGTGATCCGCACCGTTTGCGTCTACTGCGGGTCCAACCGGCCTGCGAACCCGTTGCTGGCGCAGGCTGCGCGGACGTTCGGGGAAGTGCTGGCGGACCGCGGATACGCACTGGTCTACGGCGGCGTCGGCCTGGGCATGATGGGCCAGGTCGCGGACGGCGCCCTTGCGCGCGGCGGGCGCGTCACCGGCATCATTCCCGAGCCGCTGCTTGCGCGCGAGATTGCCCATCCACACCTGAGCGAGCGCATCGTCGTGGCCGACATGCATGCACGCAAGAAACTCATGGCCGAGCGTGCCGGTGCGTTCGTCGTCCTGCCGGGAGGCTGCGGCACCTTCGACGAGTTTTTCGAAATTTTCACCTGGGCGCAGATTGAATTGCATGCAAAGCCCATCGCCCTTTTGAATGTCGAGCATTACTTCGATCCGCTGATCGCGCTGCTCGGGCACATGGTGACCAACGGGTTTCTCAAACGCGGGCACCGCGACATGCTCATCGTCGAGTCCGATCCCGGGGAAATCCTCAGCCGTCTGGAAGCATATGTGGCCCCGCACCTGAACAAGTGGAACGGTGCGCTCGCGTGAGCGTACTTGACCACCTGGTTCTGGGCACCGGCAATCTCGAGCACGGCGCCGCCTGGCTGGAACGATTCCTCGGCGTGCAACTCGGCCCGACCGGCCGGCATCCGCGAATGGGCACCCACAACCGCCTGCTGTCACTGGGCCCGGAACAGTACCTGGAATTGATTGCCATCGATCCGCAAGCGCCGCAACCGGAGTTGCGACGCTGGTTCGGGCTCGATACGGCGGATGTGCGCGAGCGGATTGCCCAGCGTCCCCGCCTGATCGGCTGGGTCGCGCGCTGCACGGACATCGACGGCATGAACTTGCGCACCGGCAGCGTCCTCGGAACCGTGCTGCCCATGCAGCGCGCAGACTATCGTTGGCGCATCACAGTTCCGGAGGATGGATACCCGCTCGAAGGCGGGTTGATTCCGCACCTGATCCAGTGGGACGTTCCGCTGCCGCCGCCGGCCAGCCTCACCGACCAGGGCTGCAGGTTCGAGTGGATGGAAGCCGCGCACCCGAATCCGGCGAAGGTGGATTACCTGCTGAACGAACTCGGACTTTCCGGAACGCTCAAGCTAACGCCAAGCCCGCCCTATTCGGGCATGTCCATGTGCGCCTACATCCGCACTCCACGCGGCACGCGCACCTTGATGAGTTAGACTGCGCCCATGAAAAAATGGCTCAAACGCGTGCTGTTTGCGCTGCTCGGTGCCGCAGCCGTTTTCGGCCTGCTTACCGGGATCGAAGTTTTTGGAGGGCATCCGATGGGACTGTTTGCCGGCACCCGGCCAGACAACCTGGGATTTAGCCAGGGCCGCTTTGCGCCGCCTTCCTGGAAACCCAATTGCGTTTCATCCACCGTCGACAAGGCCGACAGCCATTACATCGCGCCGTTGGCCGTCGGCGCGGATGTGGCGTCGGCCTGGAACAAGCTTGGCCAGATCGTCAGGGCCCTGCCGGGTGCAACCATCGTTCGCGCCGACACGGGGTATCTCTACGCCGAATTCAAAAGCCGCGGACTCGGTTTTGTCGACGACGTCGAATTTGCCCTCGATGGCGCAGC
>DASUDU010000387.1:0-6631 GCA_036275435.1 Usitatibacteraceae bacterium
CATCACCGTCCGTTCGCGCTCCGCGCTGGCGATCGAGGACGTCATTCGCGTAGCCGAAGAGCAGGCCTCGAGCGAGCTGTACGGCGTGCTCAAGCGCAGCGACGAGAAGTACGTGACCGAGCGCGCCTACGAAAACCCGAAATTTGTCGAGGATGTCGCGCGCGACGTGGCCGCGGCCCTGGCGGCGGATGCGCGCGTGGCGTCATTCGCCGTCGAAGTCGAGAATTTCGAGTCGATCCACAACCACTCGGCGTTTGCGGTCATCGAACGCGGCGCGACGCCGACCTAAACCGCTACAGGCCTCCGGCGCGCCTCAGGCGTATTCGCCGCGAGTTTAGAACCGCTTGGTCAGGACCATTCCCGCGGCATCGCGCTTCATATCCGTGCGCGACAGAAAGCTCATGCCCAGCAAGGCGGTGTCGAGCCCGGATTCGACGACCACGGCGTTGACCTGGTAGAGCGTGATGTCGCCGACGGAGACGCTGTCGAGCGTGATGCGCCATGCGGCATTGGCGCCGTTGGCGGTCTGCACCTGGCCGCGCTGGCCCTTGGTGTAGTCGATCCCGGCCGCACGCGCGAATGCCGCCGGCAAAGACACCGCCGTGGCCCCGGTGTCGACGAGGAAACGCAGGCTGCGGCCGTTGACGCGGCCATTGGCCCAATGGTGCCCGCCCGAATCGGCCACGAGGATTGCCGTTGCAGCGGCGCTTGCCGACGCGGATTCCGCGAAATGGTTGCCCAGCTCGAGCGTTTGTTTTTTGCCGTCGATTTCAAACATGGCGGACTGGCTGGCCGTCGAGACCAGCAAGACGCCTTCTGCCGTCCGCGAGCCGGCCGCCAACGTGCGCGGCTCGCCGCCGTTGATGACCACCACGGCCTTGCCCGGAAACAGGCCGACCAGCGTGACTTTCGTCGCCTCGGCCGACAACGGCAACCCCACGAGCAGCAGCACACCAACGCGCAACGCCCATTGGCTACAATGCGCGCCTGCCCCAAC
The DNA here is from genome assembly GCA_036275435.1 of Usitatibacteraceae bacterium. Lineage (GTDB taxonomy): Bacteria > Pseudomonadota > Gammaproteobacteria > Burkholderiales > Usitatibacteraceae > UKL13-2. The sequence continues at coordinate 998 of DASUDU010000387.1, forward strand.
GAGCCTGCCCATGAAACCGGTTGCCATTTTCCGCTTCTCCGCCGATGACGGTCCGGGGTATTTTGCCAGCTTCCTCGACACCCACGCGATTCCCTGGAAGCTGTTTTGCCTTGACGAGGGTGACGCGATTCCCGAAGACCTCCAGGCGTTTTCGGGCCTTGTGCTGATGGGCGGTGCGATGAGCGCCAATGATCCCTTGCCGTGGATCCCCGCAGTGCTGGAGCGCATTCGTCAAGCGCGACAGGCGAATCTGCCGTGCCTGGGCCATTGCCTGGGCGGGCAACTGATGTCCAAGGCACTGGGCGGCGTGGTCACGGTCAACCCGGTCAAGGAAATCGGCTGGCAGCCCGTGTTCTTCGACGACAACGGCATGGCGCGCGAATGGCTGGGCGAACTGGCCGCGCAGGCGAACCTAGGCGTGGTGTTCCAGTGGCATGGCGAGGCGTTTTCCCTGCCACCGGGTTCGACGCGCATCCTTGGCGGCGACGCCTGCGGGAATCAGGCGTTTGTCATCGGCAATTCACTGGGCATGCAGTGCCATACCGAGATGACGCCGGAGATGATCGAACAGTGGTGCGGCGACTGGGCGGCCGAACAGGCCGATCCGTCGCTGCCGAGCATCCAGACCCCGGAGCAAATCCGCCTCGGGATGCAGGCGAACCTGGCGCGCATGCGCCGCCTGTCCGAGCGGCTGTATTCGCGCTGGCTCGCCGGACTCGACCGCGACGGCTGATCGGCGCGCCGCAGCCTGCCGAGCATATGGGTTCGGCCGGCAGTCCCCGGCGGGTTGCCCGACGCGGAAACGGGCAACCGCCACGGCTGTCCTCCACGGTTTGCCTGTCCGCGTTGAATGCGCGGGTGCAAGTGAATTGCGCAGTATCATGATTGCGCTTGCCGATCGATTCAGGAGTCCCGCCATGTTCTCGTCCCGTTCCCGGCTGATCCTCGTCAGCGGCCTTGCCGCTCTCGGCGTCACGCTTGCCAGCGCACAAAACGCGCCTCCACCCGGCGAATGCCCACAGCCTCGTTTCACCGGCAAGGCTCCGGACGAGTACCTCAACCGGAAAAACCCGATCGCTCCCGGCAGCCAGCCGAATCCGCAGATCGAGCGCATCTTTCGCGGCATCGACGGTGCCGTCGGCTGCGCTACCTGCCACGGCCGCAAGGGCGACGGCAAGGGCAAACTGGCCGACCAGTTCACACCGCGGCCGCGCAATTTTGCGTGTTCGCAAACCATCAACGGCGTACCCGACGGGCAGTTGTTCTGGATCATCCGCTTCGGCTCTCCCGATACCGCCATGCCCCCCAATCCGAGCCTGTCGGATACCGAGGTCTGGCAGATGGTCAATTACCTGCGCACGCTGGCCAAGTAACGCGGGGCCTGCGCGGGCGTCCCGGCATCAGGCCGGTTTCGCCACGCGGCGTTTCAGTCCGGTCACGCCGGACATCGTCCACGGGCGTACGCCAAGCGCCATGCCGATCGTTTCGCGCTGCTCGGGCGGCAGGTAGCTGTCGAGTTCGGCCAGCTCGTGGAACTCGGCGGCGATGCGCCCGAGCTTGCGTTCGAGGTGCGCAACCGACGCTCTCGACAGTTCGCGAAATTCGAAGTGAAAGAACCCGCCGCTGGCGCGAAAGTCCGCCTGCAGGAAATCGCCCACGACGAACTTGCCGTGGATGCGCTGGATCGGCCCGTCGCGACGCAACCGCAGGCTTTTCGGTACGCGCAACTTCAGGGACTCGTTTGGGCCGACATCGATCAGGCCAAGCCGGTCGAGTTTCATCAGCAGGCCGATGCATTCGGCCTTGCCGACATCAAACGACTCGAGGATCGATTCGAAACTCCATTCGTTGAACACCAGATAGAACAGACCGAGCAGGCGCGGGTCAGCGGCCAGCGCGGCCTCCTGCTTTTCGCTCATCTCCTCGCTGCCGGCCATGGCGCCGCGGGCGCGCCTTGCCAGTTCAAAGAAATCGATGTTGAGGACGTCGCAAATCTGTTCGACGCGCTTGAGCGAGAACGATTCGTCGGCAAACAGCCGCTTGACGCTCGATTCGGACAGCTTGAGCCGGTCGGCCAATGCCCGGTAGGAGATGTTTTCGCTGCGCAGGGTCGCCTTCAATGCCGTGAGCAGGGTGCTGGTGCCGGTTTTTCGGGTCATGGCAGCGTGGTCCGGTCGTGATGGTATTGCAAAATAATACCTTATCGAAAACGTATTGCAATACATCCTCGCCCGGCGCACGATGAGTGCACCCCAGCCGGCTGCACTACTCGGCGAGGGGGACCAACCCAACGGAGGACGCCATGAACCGCCTGATGATCTGCGCGCTGATGGCATTAGGATTTGCCGCACCGGCGCGGGCAGACCGTACCCCGGAAGAGTGTTTTCCGGTTTGCGTGGAAGCGATGAGCGTACCCACCGCAGCGCCATCCGCTGCGTCCGACGCACCGGCGCCCGAGGGCAAGACGGGGCTGCCGGATGCGAACCCAACCCGGTGCGACGCCATTGCCGCGAAAAGCCTGCAGACAGTCGAGCAGGTCAATGCCGACCTGAAGCCGGTGCGCGAACTTGCCGGCTACATCCGTTCCCCGCAGGGACTCGCGTTCAAGCTGGTCAACGACCACCTGTTCAAGATCCCGCCGTGGGTGGGATTCGTCCTGGATCCGGCAGGCAGCTTGAAGCGCAAGGCGCTCGAGGAAGTCCGCGCGCAGGCCAAGCACGCGATCAACGCCGGGGCCTGCCCCGCTCAATCGCAGCAGCAACCGTGGTCGATCGATCAGACCTAGGCTGGAGCGCGCCCGGACCGTTCGCCGCGCGGCCAAACCAGGCGGATCAGGCCTTGCGCATTTCGCCCAGGCGTACGATCTTCATGGTGTTGGTTCCGCCGGACTGGCCGATCGGCTCACCCATGGTGATCACCACCAGGTCGCCCAGTTGCGCGACATTGTTTTCAAGCAGAACACGCTCGACCGAGGCGAGCAGCTTCTCACGGTCATGGCCCTCGTAGTCAAGCATGAACGGCCGCACGTCGCGCATCAGCGAGCACTTGGTCAGCGTTGCCGGCTCGGGCGTCAGCGCATAGATCGGCACGCCCGAATTCAGCCGCGACATCCACAGGGCGGTGGAGCCTGACTGGGTCAGCGCGGCCACGCACTTGACCTTCAGGTGGTGCGCGGTGAACAGCGCCGCCATGGCGATCGACTGGTCGACCCGGGTGAAGACGCGATCGAGGAACTCGCGGTCAAGCTTCACCGTCGCGCTTTTCTCGGCCTCGACGCAAATGCGCGCCATTGCTTCGACCGTCTCGATCGGGTAACTGCCCGAGGCACTTTCGGCCGAGAGCATCACGGCATCGGTGCCATCCAGGACGGCATTGGCCACGTCGGAAACCTCGGCACGGGTCGGGATCGGCGAATTGACCATCGATTCCATCATTTGCGTCGCGGTGATGGTCAGGCGGTTCATTTCGCGCGCCATGCGGATCATGCGCTTTTGCAGCGCCGGCACCGCGGCGTCGCCGACTTCCACGGCGAGGTCGCCGCGCGCGACCATGATGCCGTCGCAGCCTTTCATGATGTCGATGAGCACCTCCGTGGCAACCGCCTCGGAGCGCTCGATCTTGGCGATGAGCATGGCGCTGCCGCCGGCCGCCCGCATCAACTCGCGCGCCATGTACATGTCGGCGCCGCTCTTGGGAAACGACACGGCGAGGAAATCGGCTTTCAATGCGGACGCGGTCCTGATGTCCTCCATGTCCTTGGCTGTGAGCGGCGGCGCGGTCAATCCGCCGCCCTTGCGGTTGATGCCTTTGTTGTTCGACAGCACCCCGCCCTGGCGGACGATGCAGTGCACTTCCTGCCGGTCGACCGAGGCGACCTCGAACACCAGCAGGCCGTCGTTGAGCAGCAGGATGTCGCCCGGGCGCACGTCGCGCGGCAGCTCCTTGTAGTCGATGCCGACGCGCTGCGCATTGCCCAGCTCGCAGTTGGCGTCGAGGATGAACTTGTCGCCGACGGCCAAGGTCACTTTTCCCTCGGCGAACTTGCCCACTCGGATCTTCGGCCCCTGCAGATCGGCCAGGATGCCGACATGGCGGCCGTGGCGCAGGCCGATTTCCCGGATCAGCGCTGCGCGCTTGTGATGGTCTTCCGCCGTCCCGTGCGAAAAGTTCATGCGCACGACGTTGACGCCGGCGACGATCAGGCGATCCAGAACCTCGGGAGACGAAGTCGCGGGACCGAGCGTGGCGACGATCTTGGTGGCGCGGGGCATGCGGAATCCTGCTGCAAGGAAACCGGCAGTTTAACCGGCCGCGCGCTCGAGCAGGATTTGCACGGCCGGCAGGGTCTTTCCTTCGAGAAATTCGAGGAACGCACCGCCGCCCGTGGAGATGTAGGAAATGTCGCCGGCGATGCCGTACTTGGCGATCGCCGCCAGGGTGTCTCCGCCCCCGGCAATCGAAAAAGCCTCCGATGCCGCGATCGCCATGGCGACGGTTCGCGTGCCGCCGGAGAACGCGTCGAACTCAAACACGCCGAGCGGGCCGTTCCAGACAATCGTCCCGGCCTGCTTCATGATTCCGGCCAGCACCGCCGCGGACTCCGGCCCGATGTCGAGGATCAGATCGTCGGCTTCGACATCGCCGGCGCGCTTGGTCGCGGCCGGCGCATCGGCGGCAAAGGTCTTGGCGCAGACCACATCGCTCGGGATCGGCACCGCCGCGCCGCGCGCGCGCATCAGTTCGATGATCGACCGTGCCTCTTCCACAAGGTCGGCCTCGGCAAGCGACTTGCCGATCGGCTTGCCCATGGCTAGCAGAAACGTGTTGGCGATGCCGCCACCGACCACCAGCTGGTCGACCTTCTGCGCCAGTGACTTGAGGATGGTCAGTTTGGTGGAAACCTTGGAGCCGGCAACGATCGCCACCAGGGGTCGCTTCGGAGCCTGCAGCGCCTTGCCCAAGGCATCGAGTTCCGCCGCGAGCAGCGGTCCGGCGCAGGCGATTGGCGCAAAACGCGCGATGCCGTGCGTCGTGGCCTCGGCCCGATGCGCCGTGCCGAACGCGTCGTTGGCAAAAATGTCGCATAGCGCCGCCATCTTGCGCGACAGCTCTTCGCTGTTTTTCTTTTCGCCCTTGTTGACGCGGCAGTTTTCCAGCATAACCACTTGGCCGGGTTGGACCTCGACCCCGTCGGTCCAGTTGGCCACCAGCGGAACCTCGCGACCGAGCAGCGCGCCCATCCGCCTGGCCACCGGGGCCAGCGAGTCTTCCGGCTTGAGCTCGCCCTCGGTCGGGCGACCGAGGTGGGAAGTCACCATCACAGCGGCGCCGCGCTCGAGCGCCAGGCGAATCGCCGGCACCGAGGCGCGGATGCGCGTGTCGTCGGTGATCGCGCCGCTGTCGTCCTGCGGAACATTCAGGTCGGCGCGGATGAACACGCGCTTCCCGGACAGTTGCAGTTGGTCAAGTCGCAGGAAGTTCATGGTTTATTTGGGCAGGCAGCCTTCCAACTGTTCTTCGAACGCCTGGTATTCGGCCATTGCCTGTTGCAGGCGATCCTTTGCCGCTTTGTCGGGCTCGCCGGTGCCCTTGCCGAACAGGTCGAAGGCCGCGAGCGCGCCGTTCATGTGCGAG
>DASUDU010000388.1:0-11871 GCA_036275435.1 Usitatibacteraceae bacterium
TGCAAAGATCGATGCACTCATCGCAAATGAACACCGAGGGGCCGGCGATCAGTTTCCTGACCTCATGCTGGCTCTTCCCGCAGAACGAGCAGTACAGCAGTTTCTCGCCAACTTTGTCGGTCATTGCATTATCCTGCCACGAGTTCCCGAGGCGCGGCCGCCAAGGCGGTCGCGCACCAGCGCCAATCCGAGCCGGCGCGCGCGGCCACTATGGCGCGTGACGGCTCTCCAGCACCTTGTCGATAATACCGTATTTCCTTGCCTCCTCGGCGGACAGGAAATTGTCCCGGTCGGTGTCGCGCTCGACCACTTCGATTTCCTGTCCGGTGTGCTTGGCCATGATTTCGTTGAGCCGGCGCTTGAGGAACAGGGTTTCCTTGGCGTGGATCTCGATATCCGAGGCCTGGCCGCGAAAGCCGCCCGAAACCTGGTGGATCATGACGCGGGAGTTGGGGAGGCAAATGCGCTTGCCCTTGGTGCCGGCGGCCAGCAGGAATGCGCCCATACTGGCGGCAAAGCCGATGCACAGCGTGGTGACATCAGGCTTGATGAACTGCATCGTGTCATAGATTGCCAGCCCGGAAGTCACCGACCCGCCAGGGGAATTGATGTACAGCGAAATGTCCTTGTCCGGGTTCTCCGACTCGAGGAACAGCATCTGCGCGACGATCAGGTTCGCCGTCGCGTCGTTGACCTCGCCAACGAGGAAGACCACTCGCTCCTTGAGCAGGCGGGAATAGATGTCGAACGCACGTTCGCCACGGCCGGATTGCTCGATCACCATCGGGATGTAACCCAGGCCCTGCGGGATCTCGCCCGGCGCTGCGCCGGTCAGGTCGAAGGCGCGGGACTGAAAGTCGACGAATCTTTTCATGTGCGCTTGATCTCCATGACCTCGTCAAAGGACTGCTTGACGGTCTCCACCTGCATCAGTTTTGCCGCCCATTCCACCACGTTGTCCTCCAGCACCATGGCTTCGACCTCCGCCAGGCGCTCGGGTTCACTGTAATACCAGCGCACCATCTGCTTGGCGTCCTCGAAACTCTCCGCGTGTTCCTCAACGACCGCGCGGATCTGCTCGGGCGCGGCCTTCAGGTCGTGCTGGCGGATCACTTCCGAAAGGATCAGACCGAGCTTGACACGCTTTTCCGCGCGCTCGACGAACAGTTCCGGCGGAAGTTGCATGTCCTTGGTCGTCATGCCGCGCGCCTCGAGGTCTTTGACGGCCTGCTCCTGCAACCGGGAAACCTCCAGGTTCACCAGCGACTTGGGCAATTCGACCTGCGTCACGCTGGCAAGCGCCTCAAGAACCTGGTCCTTGGTCTTCGAACGCACGCGCTTTTTCAATTCCCGCTCGAGGTTCGCCTTGATTTCCGAGCGCATCTTGGCAACGTCACCGTCGGCCACGCCCAGGGAGCGCGCAAACTCGCCGTCAATGGCCGGCAGAACCGGCGCGTTGACGATCTTTACCGTCACTGCGAACTTCGCCGCTTTTCCGGCAACGGCTGGCTGGTAATCGCCGGGGAAAACCAGGTCAAACGATTTCGTCTCGCCGGCCGACATGCCGCCCAATGCGGCTTCGAAATCCGGAAGCATGCGACCTTCACCAAGCACCACGCCGAAGTTTTCGGCGCTACCGCCCTCGAAGGGAACGCCATCGATCGTGCCATTGAAATCGATGACCAGGAAGTCGCCTTTTTGCGCGGCGCGGTCTGCCTTGTCATAGTTTGCGCGTTGCTTGCGCAGCGTTTCGAGCGTGTTGTCGACGTCGTGGTCCTGGACTTCGGCTACAGGCCGCTGCAATTTCTTGTCCGCCAGCGATCCGAGGCGAATTTCCGGGTACACCTCAAAGGTGGCGGTGAATTCGAACTTGTCCGCCGACTGTCCGGAATTGGCCGGCGCGAACCGCGGGTAGCCGGCAACGCGCAGGTTCTGTGCCTTGACCGCTTCGGCGAACGACCGCTGGACCGTATCGGACATGACTTCCTGGCGCACCTGGAAACCGTACTGGTTGGCAACGATGTTGAATGGCACCTTGCCCGGCCGAAAGCCGGACATTTTCGCGGTGCGCGCGATTTGCTTGAGCCGGGAATTGATTTGGGATTCAATCTCGACGGCTGGCAGCGACAGGACGATGTTGCGTTCCAGGGCGCTGGGCGCGGCGGGGGTGGCTTGAGCTTGCATGACGATCCTTGAAATCTAGACACGAAAAACACCGCGCCTCCGAAGATTGGATTCGCGGCATCACCAGTTGGTGCGAAAGAAGGGACTCGAACCCCCACGCCGTTAGGCGCTGGAACCTAAATCCAGTGCGTCTACCAATTCCGCCACTTTCGCGTGGGAACTTTGACCTGGGCGGTAGCCGAAAGCTGCAGATTTTACCGCAATCCTGCGCACCGGGCGGCGGGGCGCATGTCCCGCAGCCGGAATAACTGCGGCTGAAGTACTTGTTTTGCCAATATAATTTCGGCCCGAAGAGCGATTGAACGCGCGTGCCCATCGACCACTACGAGAATTTTCCGGTTGCCTCGATCCTGTTGCCCAAGCACTTGCGGCGGCCGGTCGAATTGATCTACGCATTCGCCAGGTCTGCCGACGACTTCGCCGACGAGGGGCAGTTGCCGCCGGAAGAGCGACTCGCCAAGCTTGAGGACTACGATGCCGAACTGGTTCGAATCGCTGCCGGTGAGGATCCGAAATCCACCCTGTTTCGCGATTTGCAACTGGTGATTGCCGTGCATGCGCTCCCGGTCCAGCTGTTCCGCGATCTGGTCGACGCGTTCAAGCAGGATGTGACGCAGACGCGCTACGCCGATTTCGGCCAGTTGCTCGACTACTGCCGACGCTCAGCCAATCCGGTCGGCCGGCTGATGCTTTGCCTGTTCCGGCAAACCGACCCGCGCAACCTCGCCGAGTGCGACGCCATCTGTACGGCCCTGCAGCTGGCCAACCATTGGCAGGACGTTGCCGTGGACTGGAAGAAGAATGGTTTCGGACGCGTCTATCTGCCCCAGGATGACCTGGCCAGCTTCGGACTGGGTGACCTCGACATCGAACGCCAGGTTTGCAGCGACGCCTGGTCCAGAATGATGGATTTCCAGTGTGAGCGGACCCGCGCGCTGATGCACAGCGGCATGCCGTTGGCCAAGCGCCTTGGTGGACGGATCGGCGCGGAATTGCGGTTTGTGGTGGCGGGCGGGCTGGCGATCCTCGACAAGATCCAGCGCGTTCGCGGCGACGTATTCCGGCAGCGGCCAGTGCTGACCAAGCGAGACTGGATCGCCATCGCGCCACGCGCCCTGCTCGGCCTATGACGCCGGACGCCTACTGCGAACAAAAGGCCGCGCAAAGCGGGTCGAGCTTTTACTACAGCTTCCGCTTTCTGCCGCCGGATCGCCGCCGCGCGATCACCGCGCTCTACGCGTTTTGCCGCGAGGTGGATGACATTGCCGACGAAGTCAGCGACATCAATATCGCGCGCGCAAAGCTGGGATGGTGGCGCGCCGAGCTGGCCAACGCATTCGACGGCCACCCAAGCCATCCGGTAACGCGCGCGCTCACGCCGGCGATCCAGCAGCACCAGCTGCGCCAGACGCTACTGCAGGAAATTATCGACGGCATGGAAATGGACCTCACGCGCCATCGCTACCGGAGTTTCGAGGAACTGGAGTTGTACTGCCACCGTGTCGCCGGCGTCGTCGGCCAGCTGTCGGCGGCGATCTTCGGCTATCGAAACCCGCAAACCGTCGAATATGCCGAGTCGCTCGGGCGCGCATTCCAGCTGACCAACATCATTCGCGATGTCGGCGAGGACGCGCGCCGCGATCGCATCTATCTTCCGGCCGAGGACCTCGAGCGGTTCAAGGTGGATGCGGCCGACATTCTCGCCGCCCGTTACGTCCCGGGTTTCCGGGATTTGATGGCGTTCCAGGCAGCCCGTGCGCGCGACCATTATTCGCGCGCCTTTGCCGCCCTCGACCAGGCCGACCGTGCCGCGCAGCGTCCCGGCCTGATCATGGCGGCGATTTACCAGACGCTGCTCGAGGAGATTGAGCGCGATGACTACCGGGTCTTGCATCAGCGCGTTTCCCTGACACCGCTGCGCAAACTGTGGATCGCCTGGAGAACCTGGGTGACAGGCGGATGAGGCGCGTTGCCATCGTCGGCGCAGGCTATGCCGGCATGGCTGCGGCGTTGACCGTTGCCGGGAAAGGCGGTCAGGTCAGCGTTTTCGAAACCGCGCGCCAACTGGGCGGGCGGGCGCGCCGCGTCGATTACGGCGGCGAAACCCTCGACAACGGGCAGCACATCCTGTCCGGCGCGTACACGGTGCTGCTTTCGCTGATGGCCCAGGTAGGCGTGCCGGCAAATGCGCTGCGCCGCGTGCCGCTGGGCCTGTTCATGCCGCCGGCATTTTGCCTGCAGGCACCGCGATGGCCGGCACCCTGGCACTTGGTTGGCGCCCTGGCGTGCGCGCAGGGGCTGTCGGTGACGGATCGGATCGCGGCGATTCGGCTGCTGCGTGCGCTGCAACGGAGTGGTTTTGCAGTCGAACCGGATCAAACGGTTGCGCAGTTGCTGGCCCGGCACCACCAGCCGGATCGTCTCAATCGGTATTTGTGGGAGCCACTGACCGTTTCTGCACTCAACACGCCGATCGAGCGGGCCAGTGCCAACGTCCTTGCCCACGTGCTGCGCGACACGCTGGGCGCCGGCCGGGAAGCCAGCGACCTGTTGTTGCCGCAGATCGACTTGGGCGAACTGTTTCCAGAGCCCGCCGCGCGCTGGCTGGAGGCGCGCGGGCACATCGTGCGGCGCGGGTGCCGCGTGCGCAGCGTTGAAACTTCCGCAGATGCAAGCTACGTGACGCAAACGGATCATGCCGAATCGTTTGACGCAGTCATCCTTGCCGTTGCGCCGCAACAATTGGCCTCCATCGGCCTGCCCGCCGAACTTCCCGTCATCGAATTACCGGTCGAACCGATCGTGACGATGTACCTGAAGTTCGATGGCCCGGTCCGCCTGTCCCGCCCGATGGTCGGGCAATCGCGTCAGCACGTGCACTGGTTCTTTGACCGACGCGAGCTTTCGACCGGCGTGGCGCAGCCCGATGGACTGATTGCCGCGGTGATTTCGGCCGCCTCCGGCATGCGCGCAGCCGATTCGCACGCACTTCAGCGCAGCGTTCTGAGCGAACTGCAGCAACACACCGGAACCCTGCCGAAGTTAAAGTGGGCCAAACTGGTCAACGAGAAGTTCGCCACCTTTGCCTGCACTCCATCCGTCGAAACGCTGCGCCCGCCAACGGCCACCGCCTTGCCGGGACTGTATCTTGCAGGGGACTACGTGGCATCCGACTACCCGGGCACGCTGGAGACGGCCGTGCGCAACGGCGTGGCTGCCGGACTTGCCGCCATGCAGCCTCACCCATGAATTCACACCATGATCCTGAAGACCACAAACCTCCCCAACCGATTTGAGCCCGTGCCCGACTCGCTGAGCGGCCGCGCGATCCTGGTCACCGGCGCCGGGCAGGGACTCGGCCGCATCGCCGCGATGGCCTGTGCCCGGCACGGTGCGGGGGTCATCCTGCTCGGGCGCAGCCAGCAAAAACTGGAGGCGGTCTACGACGAAATCACCACAGCAGGCGGTCCCGAACCGGCGATCCTGCCTCTGGACCTGGCATCCGCGACGCAAAAGGACCTTGAGGCCATGGCCGGCGCGATCCACACGACGTTCGGCAGGCTGGACGGCATCTTTCACGGCGCGAGCCACTTCCAGACGACGTCCCCGCTGGAATCGATCGATCTGGAATCCTGGCGCAAGCACGCGAACGTCAATCTGCTGGTTCCGGCGGCGATCACCAAGTCCTGCCTGCCGCTGTTGCGCCGTTCCCCAAGCGCGTCGGTCGTATTTCTGGGTGAGACGCACGCGCGCGCGCCGGCGGCATTCTGGGGCGCTTTCGCCGTGCCGAAGGCGGCGCTGGAGTCCTTGGTTGCGGTCTGGTCGGAAGAACTCAGTCTCACGCCATCCGTGCGCATCAACCTATGGATCCCGGGTCCGATCGCCAGCCCGATGCGCGCGCGAAGCCATCCGGCAGAAGCGGCCTCCCGGCTTCCGCAACTCGAGGACCAGACCGGCGCGATTCTCTACCTGTTGGGCGATGCAAGCTCCGATCTGCGCGGCGCATGCGTCGCGTCGGCCCCTAACAGCGGCTAGCCGTACCCTGTTCATGGTGGTTTTTGCCAATTCACGGCAATTACCGCGCGGAAGGCCTTGATTATTGGGTAACATAATCGAAACGGGCTGGGTGGCCGCGGGGTCGCACCGGCCGAAAAAGCTTTGGCCGCGCGCTGCAAACTGAAAGTTTCTCGACGTCCTTCCGGAATCCTATCGTGAGTGCCGTACCCGATTCCTCCAGCCGCACGTTCATCGGCAGCGTTGTCTTTGTCGATATCATCGGCTATTCGAAGAAGACGGTTTCGGAGCAAATTGTCCTCAAGGACCGCTTCACCGCACTGCTGGCCGACGTGCTGGCCGACATCCCGCATGACCAGCGCCTGATTCTCGATACCGGCGACGGCGCGGCGCTGAGTTTCCTCGGCGACCCGGAGGACGCGCTGTTCGTTTCGATGCACATGCGCGACCTGCTGCGCCAGCCGGACCAACACGAGGGGCAGGAGCCAATCCCGCTGCGTGTGGGCATCAATCTGGGACCGGTCAAACTGGTGCGCGACATCAACGGGCACCCCAACATTGTCGGCGACGGCATCAATGTGGCGCAGCGGATCATGGGATTTGCCAGTGAAGGCCAGATCGTCGTGTCGCGCTCGTTCTACGATGTCGTCTCGGTCATTTCCGATTCCTACGCCAAGCTGTTCCGCTACGAGGGATCGCGCACCGACAAGCACATTCGTGAACATGAAATCTATGTCGTCGGGGAATCGGTCGAGGCCTTCGATCGCGTCAAGGCCGGCGCGGCCAGCCGCGCAGCGATGTCCAGTACCAATGCATTTGCCAGCGCAGCCTTGGGCTCTACCTCGGGAGGATTTGACGCCGACGGCACTGTCAAGCTTTCCCTGTTGCAGGACCCGCGCCGCCTGATGACCCTGGTTGCGCTTCCCCTGGCCGCCATCGTGCTGGCCTTGGGGTTGTACTGGATCCTGACGAAAAAGGGTCCGCCCCCCGCCGAAATGGCGGCCGCAACCGGAGCGCCGGCGGCGCCGGTCGTGGCCATCGTCCCTCCGCCGGCAACCGCGAGCAGCAATCCGGCCGATCCGGCCAAGACTGCCGAACAGACGGCCTCGCCCGCGAATTCGGCAACGTCCGGTTTGCCGGCCGCGCCCGTTTCGTCACCCGCATCCGGAGCGTCGCCCCAAACCGACGCCAAGCCCAGGATCGAACCGAAAGCCGATGCCAAGCCGGAGGGCAAGTCGGAGCCGAAGTCCGATGCCAAGGCTCCAATGGCGCTGGGCACGTTGAACCTGCAAATCAACCCGTGGGGCGAGGTCTTGATCAATGGCAAGGCCATCGGCGTTTCGCCGCCGATCAAGCAACACAAGCTGGCGCCCGGCAAGTACAAGATTGAAGTGCGCAACGCCACGTTTACCCCATACGTCGCGCAAGTCGAAGTCAAGGCGCGCGAGGAAGTCGTCATCCGGCATACTTTCCGGTAAGCAGGAATCGATCGCCGCGGGACCAGCTTTCGCCCTAAAATCGAAACGACGTGCCAACGCAACGGATGCCGATGTTCCTGCCAAGACCACCGTCCAAGACCACCGCCGTGCTGATCCTCGTTGCGGCGATGGTTGGCGGTTGTGCGGTGGCGCCGCCGGATAAACCTGCAGGCCCTTCCCCGGAAGCGATCCAGCGCCAGCAGCGCATCGATCGCGCGCAGGCCGCGCTCGGCGTCGGGCTGAAAGCCTATGAAGCCGGCAGCTACGAGGAGTCGCTCAAGAGCCTACTGGTGGCTATTGACAGCGGCGTGCTCACTCTCCCGGAGCAGCTCACCGCCCGCAAACATCTGGCATTCATCCAATGCGTCAACGGCCGGGAGGTGGTTTGCAAGGAGGAGTTCGAAAAGGCTTTCGAACTGGACCCAAAGTTCGAGCTGCTGCCTGCCGAACAGGGCCATCCGACCTGGGGTCCGATTTATCGCCTGGTGAAGACCGAGATCGATTTCAAGCGCTCCGGCAAGCCGTTGCCGTCGGCTGCGCGCACGCCCTCCCCTGGTGAAAAGCTGATGGCCGAGGCTGGAAAGGCCTATGACGAGGGCGACTACACCAAGGCCGCCAAGCTCTACCAGGATGCATTGAAGGAAACACTGGCTGCCGCCGACCAGGCCAAGGCGCGCAAGTTCACCGCATTCTGCTATTGCCTTTCCAACAAAATGTCGCAGTGTCGGGCCGAGTTCGACAAGATTCTGAAGGACGACCCGAAGTTCGAACTGGATCCGGCCGAGGCCGGCCATCCCTCCTGGGGCCCGTCTTTCCGCGCGGCAAAAGGCAAGGCCAAGTCGCAAGGCAAGAAATGATCGAAACACTGGGACGTTACAAGATCCTCGGCATCATCGGCCAAGGCGCCATGGGGACGGTTTATCGGGCCGTGGACCCGGTGATTGACCGCGTCGTCGCAATCAAGACCGTCAACCTGACGCTCAATCGTGCCGACATCGAAGAATACGAACTGCGGTTCCAGCAGGAAATCAAGGCGGCTGGCCGGCTCAACCACCCCAACATCGTCACGATCTATGACGTCGGACGAACCGACGAAATGGCCTACATGGCGATGGAATTCCTCGAGGGCAAGGAATTGAAGGACGTGCTCGCCGAGGGCACCATCCCGGAAGTGCGCTCGACGGTCGACTGGATCAGCCAGGTCGCACAAGGGCTCGGCTATGCCCACGAGCACGAGATCATCCACCGCGACGTCAAGCCGTCCAACATCATGCTGACGCGAAGCGGCCTGGCAAAGATCACCGACTTCGGGATCGCGCGGATCCCGTCCTCGGCGGTCAAGACCATGACCGGCCTGATCCTCGGCAGTCCGCGCTACATGTCCCCCGAGCAGGTTATCGGCCGCGACCTCGATCCGCGCACCGACATCTTTTCTCTGGGCGTTGTCCTGTATGAGGCGCTCACCGGCGTTCCGCCATTCGATGGCGAAAACGTCAACGCCATCATGTACGCGACGGTCAACAACTCCCCGGCGCCGCCGTCGAGCCTCAACCGCGCCGTGCCGAACATGCTCGACCTGATCGTGGCGAAGGCGCTGGCGAAAATGCCCGACGAGCGCTATACCTCCATGCGCGAGTTCGCCACCGACCTCGATTACGTCAAGCGCAGCCTCGAATCCAAGCGGGCCGCGCCCGTGGCGACGACCGCCCCGCCGGCCGCCAAGTCGCCCTCTTTTGACTCCCTGCTCACCGGTCGGCTGCAAAAGGAGTCGCCGGTGGCCGAGGAGGTCAAGCCGCTCAAGCTGGCAACGGCATTCGATTCGTTCGATGCAACGCTCAAGCTCGCCGCGATGACCAACCAGACGGCGGAGTTCGAAAAGTACATTTCCGACACCAAGAAGATGCGCGTCTTCCAGTTGCCGGAAGGTCACAAACTGGCTGCGGCAACCGGCGGCCACGCCGCAGCGCCGAACCGCGACCCGCATTCCATCACCCAGGGCAACCGCAGCGTGCGCTTCAATCACCTCGAACAACTCGAGCAGTTCGACAGCGCGCGCCGCGCGCCGCGCGCACAGCCGGCTGCACGCGCTTCGGACAACCTGATCCCGATCGTCATCATCGTCCTGCTGGCGGCGATGGCGGTCGGACTTGCGGTGGCACTCGCGTTGCGCTGACCCCCCAGCCGGCGTCGTTCATCGCGCAAACGCGCCAAGGAGGTCCCCATGCCGACTGCCGATCCCGCGATCGTTGATCGCCTGCCCATCAAGCTCGACAGCGCGAGCAACGGCGAGTACGAGCCGCTGCCGCTGGCACGCGAGCACCATCACGCCAATCACCTGGCCCTGGAGGCAGCCGGCCGCATGGCACGGCACAAGGGCCAGACGCGGCGCGATTTCCTGGTCAGCGCCTGCGGCGCAGCCAGCACGCTGCTTTCGATGAACGAGGCCTACGCCGCAGCCGGAAAGCGCGGCGGCGCCTTTGATGTGCCGCGCGACGCCGCGGCGGACCTGCAGCTGGCGCGCAGCGTGGTCGACGGCGAAGAATTCATCTTTGATGTCCAGGGGCATTTCGTCAATCCGACCGGTGCATGGACCCGCAGGCTTGCCCCGGCGGCCCGGCCCTTGCGCATGCCCAAGACCCAGGCCTGCGCGCCGCCAGCCGGGGCCGGTGAACTGGGCTACCTGCAATGCCTCAATGCCGAGGCATTTATCAAGGACGTCTTCCTCGATTCCGATACCGACCTGATGGTGCTCTCATTCGTGCCCTCGACGCGCCTTGACGAACCGCTGACCATCGAGGAGGCGCAGGAGACGGCGCGGGTCATCGAGCGCCTGGATGGCACGCACCGGCTGTACCTGCACGGCCGCGTCAACCCCAACTCGCCGGGCGACCTTGAAGCGATGGAAGCGATGGCCGCGCGTTTTCCCATCAGCGCCTGGAAGACCTACACGCAGTGGGGGCCGGACGGACAGGGTTTCTTCCTCGATGACGAGATCGGCCTGCGGTTCATTGAAAAGGCGGTGAAACTGGGGGTGCGCAACATCGCCATTCACAAGGGCCTGCCGTTCGGCATGAAATCGTACGAGCATTCCACCTGTGTGGACATCGGTCGCGTCGCGCGGCGCTACCCCAAGGTCAATTTCCTGATCTACCACTCCGGTTTCGTCGCCGGCAAGACAGAAGGCCCGTACGACGAGACGCGCCGGGATGGCATCGACGCGCTGGTCACCAGCCTGGCGGAAAACGGCATCCGTCCCGGATCGAACGTGTACGCCGAGCTCGGCTCGACCTGGCGACTGTTGATGCGCGATCCGGATTCCGCGGCACACGCGCTGGGGAAACTGTTCCGCGCGGTCGGCGAGGACAACGTGCTATGGGGAACCGATTCGATCTGGTACGGTTCGCCTCAGGACCAGATCCAAGCCTTTCGCACCTTCCAGATTGCGCCAGCTTTGCGCGAGCGCTACGGCTACCCGGCCATGACCAAGGCGTTGCGCGCCAAGGTGTTCGGCCTGAATGCCCTGAAGATCTATCCGGTTCCGGCCGAAGTGCTGGACAAGCACGTCAAGCGCGACCGGGTTGCAAAACAGCGCGAACAGTATCGGCAGGCGCCGGATCCGTCGTTTGCCACCTACGGGCCGAAGACCCGCCGGGAATTCCTCTACCTGCGTTCGCTGGGCGGCTGAACGGCGCTGGATGACAGGCGTAACATCGGGCGATGCCGGTCCATCAACTCGCGAAGGAGGATCCACCATGCGCAACGATCGTCCGCTGACACTCGTCTCCATGAACGCAACGGTGCGTGTCGCCCGACCCGCTCCACCCAAATCCGTGACGATGGATTCGCCGGCGGCGGAAGTGATGACCGACCTCCGATTCAAGCAACCGGCGATCGTCGACGAGCAACTGAGCATGGATGCGGCCCACGCGCACATGATCCAGCAGGGGGTGCGCCTGCTGCTGGTGCTCAACCGCGAGCGCAGCCTGTCTGGCATCCTCACCGCAACCGACATCGCCGGGGAAAGACCATTGCGGCTGGCCGAGGAGCGCCGCATCCGCCATGCCGACATCCTCGTCTCGGACATCATGACGCCGCTGGACAAGCTTGAAGCCGTCACCCTGTCGGAGTTGCAGCACGCCCGCGTCGGCAACGTCGTGGCCACGCTGGCATTGACCGGGCGGCAGCATGCCCTCGT
>DASUDU010000389.1:0-4797 GCA_036275435.1 Usitatibacteraceae bacterium
GTGATGCGGGTCATCGCGTCGATGCCTCCTCAATGGTCTTGCCGGTCAACGCGGCGGCAATGCTGCGGTCCATGCGGCGCGCGGCAAAGTCCGCGGTGCGCCGCGACAGTTCCGCGATGGCGTCCTTGATGGCGCGGTGCCTCTCGCCGTACTGCACCGCTTCCAGCGCGGCAATCGACCGCTCGATCGCATCGCGCTCCTCGGCGCTCAACAACACCTGTCCGTCCGCTGCCAACGCGGCACGCACCGCTTCGACGGTGCGGATTGCCTCGACCCGCTGCTCCGCCAGCGCGCGGGCGGCCAAGTCCTCCCGCGCGTGCGCGTTGCTCGCCATCAGCATGGCCGCGATTTCGGCGTCGCTCAGGCCATAGGAAGGCCGCACCGCGATTTCGGCCGATACGCCGGTGCTCGACTCGCGCGCCGCGACCGACAGCAACCCGTCGGCATCGACCTGAAAGGTTACCGCGATGCGCGCCGCGCCCGCCACCATCGGCGGGATGCCGCGCAACTCGAACCTGGCCAACGATCGGCAATCCTTGACCATTTCCCTTTCGCCCTGAACGACATGGAACGACATCGCGGTCTGGCCATCCCTGTAGGTGGTGAACTCCTGGGCCCGCGCGACCGGAATTGTCGCATTGCGCGGAATCACCTTTTCAACCAGCCCGCCCAAGGTTTCCAGACCCAGCGACAGCGGGATGACATCCAGCAGCAGCAACTCGGCAGCGCCCTTGTTCCCGGCCAGCGCGTTGGCCTGGATCGCGGCGCCCAATGCGACCACCTTGTCCGGATCGAGGTTGTTCAGGGTGTCGCGGCCGAACAGCGCACGAACCGCGGATTGCACATGCGGCATGCGCGTGGCGCCGCCAACCATGACGATGCCGTCGATCTCGTGCGTCGCGAGCTTGGCATCACGCAGGGCTTTCCGCACCGGGTGCAACGTCTTTTGCACGATCGGCTGGGTCATGGCCTGAAACTCGGTGCGGGTCATGCGAACCTTCAGCGACTGTCCGTAGCTCAGCACAACCTCGGCCTCGGCCGATTCCTCCGCGGTCAGCCGCTCCTTGACGGCGCGCGCAACCATCAACAGGCGCCGCAGGTCTTTCTGGTTGGCCGCCGCGAGGCCATGGATCCGCCGCCAATGCGCGGCAATTGCCTGGTCGAAATCGTCGCCACCCAACGCGGAATCGCCGTTGGTGGCCAGCACCTCGAAGACGCCGCGCGTCAGGCGCAGGATGGAGATGTCAAACGTGCCGCCCCCCAGGTCGTACACGGCAAAGGTGCCGCGCGAGCCATTGTCGAGGCCATAGGCGATCGCTGCTGCCGTCGGTTCGTTGAGCAAGCGCAGCACATGGATGCCCGCCATCCTGGCAGCATCCTTGGTCGCCTGGCGTTGGGAATCGTCGAAATACGCGGGCACCGTGATGACGGCGCCGGCCAGCTCCCCGCCGTCATTGCCCAGCAGCGCGCGCTCTGCCCGGCTCTTCAGCGCCCTCAGGATGTCGGCCGAGACATCGACCGGGGACTTCACGCCGGCAGCCGTGTGCAGGCGCACCATGCCCGGCGCGTCTTCGAATGCATAGGGGAGCGCGCCGTACTTCGCCACGTCGGCTAGCCCGCGCCCCATGAAGCGCTTGACCGAGACAATGGTGTTTTCCGGGTCCTCCGCCTGCGTCGCCTTGGCCTTGGCACCGACCCACACCGTGCCGTCCTGAAAATAGCGGACCACCGATGGCAGCAATGGCTGGTCGTCCTCGCCGCGAAGCACCTCGGCCGCGCCACTGCGCACCGCGGCAACCAGCGAGTTCGTCGTTCCCAGGTCAATGCCCACCGCCAGCCGGTGCTGGTGCGGTGCGCTCGATTCGCCCGGTTCGGAAATTTGCAGGAGGGCCATGGCGCTAGTCGTCCAGTTCGCCAAGGGCGATGTCGATCTCTTCCGACAGTTTATCGACGAAACGCAGCTTTCGGACGGTCAGGCGCGCCGGTTGCTCCTGCGGCGGATCGGCCAGCTCGCGGCGCAGCGCCTCGATGAGCGCATGGCGTTGCGCGTTTGCTCGCGCCGCCAATGCCTCAAGCGCCGCGTGGTCGCGGGTCGTCCGTGCGGACTCCAGGCGCTCGCGCCAGTGCATTTGTTCCATCAGGAACTCGACCGGCATCGAGGTATCCGATTCCTCGTCGGTATCCACGCCGCCCAAGTGCAACAGATAGCGCGCGCGATCGAGCGGCGACTTGAGCGTGCGATAGGCCTCGTTGACGCGCGTGGCCCACTGTGCAGCCAGCCGCTGCTCGCTATCGCCGGCAGCGGCAAACCGATCGGGGTGCACCTCGCGCTGCAGTTCGCGATATGTCGCGTCAAGCCGCGCGGCGTCGATCTCGAACGCGGCCGGCAATCCGAACAGCGCAAAATGGTTTTTTGAAAAATCAGGGGACATTACGCAAAATGGGGCGGAATGCCCGCCCCGGTCAATCAATGGCCTGCGCCCTTGCGGGGCCAGGAACCGGCTAGACGTTGAAGGACTCGCCGCAGCCGCACTTGTCCTTTTCGTTCGGGTTGTTGAATTTGAAGCCTTCGTTCAGACCCTCGCGGACGAAATCCAGTTCGGTACCGTCGATGTAGGCCAGGCTTTTCGGATCGACGAACACCTTGACGCCGTTCGATTCAAACGCCTGGTCGGTCGCCTCAGCCGAATCGACGAATTCGAGCTTGTAGGCCATTCCGGAGCAACCCGTGGTGCGCACGCCGAAGCGCACGCCAATCCCCTTGCCACGCTTGGCCAGGTAATTCTGAACGTGCGTTGCGGCGCGTTCGGTGAGGGTGATCGCCATCTACTGTGCCCCTTCCTTGGCGGCTTCCTGCTGCTTGGCCTTGTAGTCGGCGATGGCCGCCTTGATCGCATCCTCGGCAAGGATCGAACAGTGGATCTTCACCGGCGGAAGCGCCAGTTCTTCGGCGATCTGCGTGTTCTTGATCTGCCCGGCCTCATCCAGCGACTTTCCCTTGACCCATTCCGTCACCAGCGAAGAGGACGCAATGGCCGAGCCGCAGCCGTAAGTCTTGAACTTGGCGTCCTCGATGATGCCATCCGCGCCAACCTTGATTTGCAGCTTCATCACGTCGCCGCAGGCCGGCGCGCCCACCATGCCAGTCGCCACCCCGGTCTCGTCCTTGGCAAACGAGCCGACGTTGCGCGGGTTTTCATAATGATCGATCACTTTTTCAGAATAAGCCATGTTGACTCCAGTCGTTCCGCTTGTCTTGCGGTGTTGCCTTCAAGAATACTCCGGCTCTGCCGGTCGATATCACTTTCCAGTTCGGCCAAATGCAGTTGGCTTGCGTTTGGCCGCAACCCTAATGCGCCGCCCATTGCACCTTGGAAATGTCCACGCCATCCTTGTACATCTCCCAAAGGGGCGACATGTCGCGCAGCTTGCCGATGCGTTCCTTCAACAGCTTGATGGCGAATTCGATGTCCTTCTCGGTGGTGAAACGGCCGATGGTAAAGCGGATGGAGCTGTGCGCAAGTTCGTCGTTGCGTCCCAGTGCGCGCAGCACATAGGACGGCTCCAGGGATGCGGACGTGCATGCCGAGCCGGACGAAACCGCAAGTTCCTTGATCCCCATGATCAGCGACTCGCCCTCGACGAAGTTGAAGCTGACGTTGAGGTTGTGCGGGACCCGGTGTTCCAGATCGCCGTTCACGTAGACCTCCTCGAGGTCGCGGATACCGGCGAGGAGCTTGTCGCGCAACATGCGGATGCGTTCGCATTCGGCGGCCATTTCGAGCCGGGCGATGCGGAATGCCTCGCCCATGCCGACGATTTGGTGGGTTGCCAGCGTCCCGGAACGGAATCCCCGCTCATGCCCGCCGCCGTGCATCTGCGCCTCCAGCCGCACGCGCGGCTTGCGGCGCACAAACAGGGCGCCGATGCCTTTCGGGCCGTAGGTCTTGTGCGCGGAAAAACTCATCAGGTCGACTTTCAGCACCTGCAGGTCAATGGGCAACTTGCCGGTCGCCTGGGCTGCGTCGACGTGGAACAGGATGCCCTTTTCCCGGCAAATCGCGCCAATTTCCGCGATCGGCTGGATCACGCCGATTTCGTTGTTGACCAGCATCACCGAGGCCAGGATCGTGTCCGGGCGCAGCGCGGCCTTGAACGCCTCGAGGTCGATCAGGCCATTGTCCTTCACCTCGAGGTAGGTCGCAGCAAATCCCTCGCGCTCGAGTTCGCGAACCGTATCGAGCGTGGCCTTGTGTTCGGTCTTGACCGTGATGAGGTGCTTGCCGCGCGTCTGGTGAAAGTGCGCCGCCCCCTTGAGCGCGAGGTTGATCGATTCCGTGGCACCCGAGGTAAACACGATTTCCTTCGGGTCACAGTTGACCAGCCGTGCGACTTCGGCGCGCGCGTTTTCCACCGCTTCTTCCGCGGTCCAGCCGTAGCTGTGGCTGCGCGAGGCGGGGTTGCCGAAATTCTCGGTCAAGTACGGGATCATGGCCTGGGCAACGCGCGGATCAACCGGCGTCGTTGCCGAGTAGTCCAGGTAGATGGGTTGTTGCGTCATGGGCGTCAGGTCGTTGCGGGGGTCGGTCGTTGGACGGGCGGGCGCACCGCAACATGCAGCAGGCCTGCAGAAGGTACAGCCGGCTTGGCGCGTTGCTCGGCAACCAGGTCGGACAGCTTCACGCCGTCCAGGTAGTTCAGGATGGTGTCGTTCAAGCGTTGCCAGAGGTCATGTGTCATGCAGCGGCGTTCGCCGGCACAGTTTTCACGGCCCTCGCATTGGCGCGAATCGATGGC
>DASUDU010000390.1:0-2524 GCA_036275435.1 Usitatibacteraceae bacterium
ATGCGCTTGACGTTCCAGGTGTGGAAGTATTCGTGCGAAGTGAGCCCGAGGAAGCGCCTGTAGCCCTCGGTGATGCGCGTCGCGCCGACGGCCGGCAAATCGTCGCGTGCGCTGATCAGCGCGGTCGAAGCGCGGTGCTCGAGCCCGCCATAGCCGTCGCCGACGGCCATGACGAGGAACCAGTATTCGGTCATCGGCGCTTGCGCGGTCTGTGGTTCAAACAGGCGGATCTGCGCCTCGCAGATTTTCTGCAGGTCCGCAGCCAGGCGCGGAAGGTCGGCGCGGTGCCGGCCGGTGATGGCGATGTGGTGCGCGACGCCGCATGCCTCGAAGGCGATGTGCGAAAAGGTGCCCATCTCGACCGGGTGGTCGATCAACTCGTCGTAGTCGGCTGCGACGTAGGTGCCGAAGGACTTTGGGGCGCTCGACGCTCCCCGCTGGCTCTTCGCCGCGGCTAGTGATTTTACCGACGGGCGCAAAACCCCAGCACTGGCGGCCTTTCCCGGCCGTTTTTGCCCGGAACCCCGCGCCAGTGCTTGCGTTTGTCTCAGCGAAGTCGCGACCGCCCAGTTTTTGTAGGCGTCGCCGTCGGGTGGCAGCATCTCCAATTCGCAGGGGGATGCTTCCATGCCCAGCGGCAGCAGGAACACACTGGTGCCGTTGAAAAAGCCGTGCGTGGTGTCCAGGTGCGCGGCGCGCACGGACAGGTCCCAGGCATAGACCTCGTAGGTCACCGTCAACGCGCCGCTGGACGGCGCGCAACGCCACGTGGCCTTGTCGGTTTTTTGCACGGCGACCGCGCGCCCCTTGCAGGTCGCTTCCAGCGAAACGATGTGCCGGGCGAATTCACGGACCATGTAGCTGCCGGGGATCCACGTCGGCAGGCGAAAACGCTGCCCCTTCGGATCCGGGCGGTCGACATGGACGCTGACGCGGAACAGGTGCGCCGCCGGGTCGGCAGGCTGGATGGAGTAACGGATCGGCCGGTTGTGCGTTGTTCGGGAAGCGCGCCGGAGGGCTTTCTGCGGTTCGGGAAGTTTGGAAGGCATGGCTGAAGATTACCGGAAAAGCGCGCCCGCATGAGAAGCTCAAACGGGCGCCACGGCACGCTTGGATTAACATGCGGCTTCTCAAGGAGGGCAGGATGCGTTGCTGGAGCGGAATCGGGTGGATCTGTTTGGCGCTGATCGGGCACGGCGCGCTGGAAGCCAAGACGCTGCGCTGGTCGAGCCAGGGCGACTTGCTCACCGCCGACCCGCACGGCCAGAACGAGGGGCTGACCAACAACATCAACGGCCAGGTGTACGAGGGCCTGGTGGTGCGCGGCAAGAAGCTGGAGATCCTGCCGCAACTGGCGGTGAGCTGGAAGCAGGTCAACGCCACGACCTGGATCCTCAACCTGCGCAAGGGCGTGAAGTTCCACGACGGCAGCGAATTCACCGCCGACGACGCGGTGTTCTCGATCCTGCGCGCGCAGGGCGAGACCTCGAACTTCCGCGTTTACGCCAACGGCATCGGCAAGCCAAGGAAAATCGACCGCCACACCCTCGAGCTGGTCACGCCGGTGCCCAACCCGGTGCAGCTGGAGATGCTGGCCACCAACATCTACATGATGAGCAAGGCCTGGGCGGAGAAGAACAACTGCGTCAAGGCGCAGGATTTCAAGAATCGCGAGGAGAACTTCGCCGCGCGCAACGCCAACGGCACGGGGCCCTTTGTGCTGGTGCGGCGCGACCCGGACGTGCGCGCCGTGCTGAAAAAGAACCCCAACTGGTGGGGCATCGCGGAGAAGCGCTTCGAGGGCAATGTCGAGGAAATCATCTTCACGCCGATCAAGAACGATTCGACGCGGCTCTCCGCCCTGCAGTCGAATGAGCTCGATTTCGTCCTCGACCCGCCGTTGCAGAACATCGACCAGATCAAGCGCAACCCGGCGCTGAAGATCGTCGAGGGACCGGAGCAGCGGGTGATCTTCCTCGGCATGGACCAGGCCCGTGGCGAGCTGCTGTATTCCAGCATCAAAGGCAGGAACCCGTTCAAGGACGTGCGGGTGCGCCGCGCCATCGCGCACGCCATCGACCAGGACGCCATCCGCACGCAGGTCATGCGCGGCTATTCGGTGCCGACCGGCATCGTGATTCCGGCGCCGGACCTGGCCGGAATTCCGAAGGCGCTGCAGGCGCGCACCCCGTTCGACCTGGCCCGCGCCAAGGCGCTGATGAAAGAGGCGGGGTACGAAAACGGCTTTGAGGTGACGCTCGATTGCCCGAACAACCGCTACGTCAACGACGAGCGCATCTGCATCGCCATCGCCGGCATGCTGGCCAAGGTCAACATCCGCCTCAAGGTCAACGCCATGCCGCGCACCACCTACTTCCAGAAAACCGAGAGCCTCGACACCAGCATGTACCTGCTCGGCTGGGGCGGCGCCACCACCGACGCGATCTTCACGCTGCAGCCGGTACTGCATTCGCGCAACGACAAGGGCGACGGCACCTACAACTGGGGGCAGGTCAAGGATGCC
>DASUDU010000391.1:0-5157 GCA_036275435.1 Usitatibacteraceae bacterium
TTCGGCGCTCAGCTCGACGTCGTAGTCGAGCGTCGACACCACGCCGGAGATCGGCGCGCGCTTTTCAATGAAAAACGGAAAGCGCACGACGATGCGTCCCGCGCTTGCGTTCAACCGCGCCAGCATATCCTTGAGCAGCGCAGGCATCGCCGCGGCCGACAACGGCTCGGGATGCGATTCGACCAGTTCGACAAAGCGCGACATGTGCGTTCCCTTCTGGTGCTCGGGAAGGCGTACTGCCATGTCGTACACCGCGATCGTCGGCAACACCGCGCCGCCGGCGCAGAGCACGCGCGCCGGATGCCGCAGACCCCTGATGCCCACGCGGTCGATGGCGATCTGCCGATGGTCGGCCAGCGACTGCACGTCGGGAATCGGCAGGTTGGTGTCGCGCAGGTTCATCGTGCTGCAATGCAAAAAAGGGCACACAGTATATCCGTCAGGCCGTCGCCCCGGCAAATCCGCGATGCGCCTGGGGGAAAACCCAAAAAAAACGGGCATCCCGAAGGATGCCCGTTGCAAGCCCGGAAACCTTCCCGGGAGACGCGATGAAGCCGTTGTGGATCAGGTGTAGGCCTTCTCCCCGTGGGAGGAAACGTCGAGGCCTTCGCGCTCTTCGTCTTCGGCCACGCGCAGTCCGACCACCGCCTTGACGATGAACAGCGACACCAGGGCGACGACAGCCGAGAGCACCACGGAAACGCCGACCGCCTTTGCCTGGATCATCACCTGCTCGCCGATCGAGGTGAAGCCGGTCTTGGCCGTGACCCAATCGGTGACGAAGCCGGGACCGCCCAGATCCGGGGACACGAAGACGCCGGTCAGGATCGCGCCGAGGATGCCGCCGATTGCGTGCACACCGAACACGTCCAGCGCGTCGTCGGCTTTGAGCATGCGCTTGAGCCCCGTCACGCCCCACAGGCACACCAGGCCCGCGGCGGTACCGATGACGAACGCGCCGGAGATGCCGACATTGCCCGCGGCCGGCGTGATCGCCACCAGGCCGGCAACGGCGCCGGAAGCGGCACCGAGCATCGACGGCTTGCCCTTGAGGACCCACTCCGCAAGTGTCCATGCGAGCACCGCACAGGCGGTCGCCAGGAACGTGTTCATGAAGGCAAGGACAGCGGAGTTTCCGGCCTCCAGTGCCGAGCCGGCATTGAAACCGAACCAGCCGAACCACAGCAACGACGCCCCGATCATGGTCATGGTCAGGCTGTGCGGCGTCATCGCTTCCTTGCCGTATCCGACGCGCTTGCCCAGCATGTAGGCCGCGACCAGGCCCGCGACACCGGCGTTGATGTGCACCACGGTGCCGCCGGCAAAATCAAGCGCACCCCATTGCCACAGCAGCCCGGCCTTGGCATTCTGGGCGTCGACCACGTTGGCTGCGGTGTAGGCATCCGGACCGGGCCAGAACCACACCATGTGCGCGATCGGGATGTAGCTGAAGGTGAACCAGAGCACCATGAACAGCAGCACGGCGGAGAACTTCATGCGCTCGGCCACTGAGCCCAGCACGAGGCAGCAGGTGATCGCGGCAAAGGTAGCCTGGAAGGCGGCAAACAGCATTTCCGGAATCACCACGCCCTTGCTGAAGGTTGCGGCCATGGCGAATTCACCCTTGGCCAAGTCGGCAATGCCTTTCAGGAACAATCGATCCGTGCCGCCGATGAACGCATTGCCCTCGGTGAAAGCAAAGCTGTAGCCGTAGATTACCCACAGCACGGTGATCAGCGAGAAGGTCACGAACACCTGCATCAACACCGAAAGCATGTTCTTCGAGCGGACCAGCCCGCCGTAGAACAGCGCCAGCGCTGGTACGCTCATCAACAGCACCAGGGCCGTGGAGGTGAGCATCCACGCCACGTCGCCCTTGTTGGGAGACGGCGCGGCTGCGGCCGCCGGGGCCGCGGCCGCTCCCGGAGCGGCAGCGGCAGCCGGAGCTGCGCCACCAGGCGTTGCCGCAGCCGCAGCGGCAGGTGCTGCCGCAGGAGCGGGTGCGCCAGTCGTCGCGCTGGCCGCGGCGGCCGGTGGCGCTTCTGCCTTCTTCTCGTCGGCGTGCGCCGGCTTGGAACCCATGATCGTGCCCAGCAGTGCAGCGGCAACGGCCAGGGTGGCTAGGTATTTTTTCATGTCGTTCTCCCGGGTTTCACAGCGCGTCCGCGCCGGTTTCACCGGTGCGGATGCGGATGACTTGTTCGAGCTCGAAGACGAAGATCTTGCCGTCGCCGATCTTGCCGGTGTTGGCGGATTTCTCGATCGCCTCGATGACCTGTTCGAGCAACTCCGATTTGACCGCGGCTTCGATCTTCACCTTGGGCAGGAAATCGACCACGTATTCGGCGCCTCGGTAGAGCTCGGTGTGGCCCTTCTGGCGGCCAAAGCCCTTGACTTCGGTAACCGTGATGCCCTGCACGCCGATGGCGGAAAGGGCTTCACGCACTTCGTCAAGCTTGAACGGCTTGATGATGGCGGTGACCAGTTTCATGTGGGTTCTCCCGGTGTTTGTCAGAACGATTTCGAAACGAAAGCGACCAGGCGGCCCTTGGACCAGTCCTTGCCCTTGACCGTGTAGTTGGCCTCCTTGGCATTGGTGTCCTTGGCATATCCGCCGACGGTCCAGCCGTCGCCGAGGTCATAGGCGAGGCCCGCCTTGTACACCGAGTAGGTCAGTTCCTTGTCATTGTCGAATCCGGCGAAATTACCCTTGTATTTCTGTTGGGCGATTTGCGCGGTCAAGGTCAGCTTCGGCGCGATCTCCTTGGCGAAGTTGAGCTCGAGGAAGGTCGTACCCTTGCTCTTGGGCACGCCGAAGGTGTCGCCGGTCGAATAGGAGTACTTCACGTTCCACGCGTCGTAGCTCAGGCCAACATAGATTTCATCGGTGTTCGGCTTCGGCAGTCCGGAAAGGCCTTTCGCGCTCGGGTATTCGTAATGCAGGTAACCGAGGTCGAGCGTGACGTCCTTGACCACCTCGAACTTGTATCCGCCGAACAGGTCGATTTCCACGGCCGCCGAATCGCTGACCGCGCCGATGCTCTTGTAGTCCTTCAGCCACTTGATGTTGGAAATGAACGTGCCCAGGTAGAAGCCGCTCGAATGCGAATAATCGAGGTTGAACTGCAGGGCCGGCTTTTCCGATGTTTGCGAAATGCCGCGGTACTCGTACTCGCTGTAGACCGAGATTTTCGGAACCAGCGTGTGCTCGGGCGTCGCCGGGGCCGCGGCGGCCGGCGCGGATTGGGCAAATGCCTGCGTGCCGGCCAGTGAAGCGGCGAGCAGTGCGGCCAGTGCCATCGGTTTTGCGATCTTGTTCATGTGTAGACCCTCGGAGTGGTGGAAAAAATTGATGCCTCAACTCCTCTTAGCAGTTTGTGTGCCACCTTTTTCGCACACGTAATGCATTGATTTTTTATGAGATTTGTGCGGTGCATCATCGTTGTGCACCAAAACCTCGCGTTCGTGGCGCTGCGCGCACCGAGTTGGGCCGGCTGGCGCGGGTCCGTCCGCTAGAATGGCGTCATCACTTCAACGGGTTTCGTTCATGAGCACGCCATTGAGCGCCTCGGCCCTCGACGCATTGACCCGGGCCGCGGAGAAGATCGACAGCGCGATCCGCGCATCACCCCTGTCCGATCTGGAAAAGAATGCCCGCGCGCAGTTCATCGCCAAGCTGGCCGAGCGGGGGCTGGTGACCCGCGAGGAATACGCAGCACAAGGCCGGATGCTCGAGGCCGCGCGCGCCAAGCTGGCTGAGCTCGAAGCGCGGCTCGCGGAACTCGAAGCGCGCCAAACCGCAGGCACCCGCTGATCCATGTCCCTTGCGGTCCTGTTTTCGCGGGCGCTGACCGGCATGGAAGCGCCGCTGGTCAATGTCGAGGTGCATCTGGCGAATGGCCTGCCGGCCTTCACCATCGTCGGACTGCCCGAAACCGAGGTCAAGGAAAGCAAGGACCGCGTTCGCGCCGCGTTGCAGAACGCGCGCTTCGAGTTTCCCCAGCGCCGCATCACGGTCAATCTGGCGCCGGCCGACCTGCCCAAGGAAAGCGGGCGCTTCGATCTGCCGATCGCCATCGGCATCCTGGTGGCGAGCGGGCAGATCCCCGGCGACAAACTCTCCGCGCATGAATTCGCCGGAGAGCTGGCACTGACCGGTGAATTGCGGCCGATCCGCGGCGCACTGGCGATGACCTACAAGGCGCATCACGCCGGCCGCGCGTTCGTGCTGCCGGAAGCCTCGGCGGCCGAGGCGGCGCTGGTCGTCGACGCCACGGTACTGCCGGCGGCGAGCCTGCTGGCCGTCTGTGCGCACCTGGCCGGTCGCGAGTCGCTCGTTGCGCATCATCCGCCGCCGCATGACGCGACGCTGCACTATGCGGACCTTGCGGAAGTCAAAGGCCAGTCGCATGCCAAGCGTGCGCTCGAGGTGGCGGCGGCCGGCCGTCACAGCGTGCTGATGCTCGGCCCGCCGGGGACCGGAAAGACCATGCTGGCGACGCGCTTTCCCGGCATCCTGCCGCCGATGACCGATGCCGAGGCGCTGGAAGCGGCCGCCGTGCAAAGCCTGGCCAGCGGGTTTCGCCTCGAACACTGGAAACGCCGGCCGTATCGTTCGCCGCACCATACGGCTTCCGCCGTCGCGCTGGTCGGTGGCGGCGGCAACCCGCGGCCGGGCGAGATTTCACTGGCGCATCACGGCGTGCTGTTCCTCGACGAACTGCCCGAATTCGACCGCTCGGTGCTGGAGGTGCTGCGCGAGCCGCTCGAATCCGGCCGCATCACCATTTCGCGCGCGGCACGCCAGGCCGATTTTCCGGCCGAATTCCAGTTGGTCGCGGCGATGAACCCCTGCCCCTGCGGGTTCCTCGGCCATTACAACAACAAGTGCCGCTGCACGCCGGACCAGGTGGCGCGCTATCGCGGCAGGATCTCCGGTCCGCTGCTCGATCGCATCGATTTGCAGATCGAAGTCCCGGCCGTCGCGCAAAAGGAACTGGTCGGTGCCGCAACGGGCGAGGCCAGCGAAACGATCCGCGACCGGGTTGCGCGCGCCTACCGGCGCCAGCAGGAGCGGCAGGGCATGCCCAACGCCAAGCTTGGCCCCAAGGGCATCGAGCGCCACTGCAAGCCCCACGCCGAGGCCGAGGAGTTGCT
>DASUDU010000392.1:0-4955 GCA_036275435.1 Usitatibacteraceae bacterium
GCGGGCAATAGCCGCAATCTTCGGAACAGCCGCCGGTCTTGATCGACAACAGCGTCGACAACTGCACCGCGTTGGGATCATGGTGTGCTCGATGAACCTGGTGCGCGCGATCGATCAGGTCGGCGAACGGCAGTTCGAACAGCGCCCGCACCGCGGCCAACGGCCAGCGCTGAAGACGCGAGTCCGGTCGGTGCACGGTCACCGGAATTGCCGCGCCGGTGGCAGCGGGACTTGCGGAATCCTGCAAAACGTCATCCATGGCAGTGCCCAGAATTCGGAACGTGGCATGATTGTCGATGCCGTGCCCAATGTCAACCTGATGTCCAGACATGGGTTTCCAATTGATTAATTTGTAGGCAGTCATTCCTCCGCGAGCGGTCGCCCGACCCGCGTCGACGGGGTATTTCTCCTTTGTCCGCGAAAACAGAACCCTTGCGCATGCTCAGACTGTTTCGAGACCTCGGCCTGCAGCAGGACTGCACTCTGTGCGATGCGCGTAGCAGCGGCCTGTTGTGCCAAGGCTGCCGCGCCGACCTGCCGCGCGCGGACGTGCCCGCCTGCGCGCGCTGCGCGATCGGCCTGCCGGTGCCCGGGGTCTGCGGCGAATGCCTGCAGGATCCTCCGGCATTCGACGAGGCCATCGCTGCGTTCCGCTATGGTTTTCCGCTGGACCGCATCGTCCAGGCGCTGAAATTCAGCCGCGAAATTGCCCTCGCCGGCCTGCTGGCCGAGGCATTGGCTGTGGCGGTGCGCGCCCACGCGGCGCGCGTCGATGCGCTGGTCGCGCTGCCGCTGTCGCGTGCGCGGCTGGCCGAGCGCGGCTTCAACCAGGCTGCGCTGATCGCCCAGGGCGCGGGACGCGCGCTGGGGTTGCCGGTGCTCGATGGCGCGCTGCTCAAGGTCCGCGACACGCCGCCGCAAAGCGGCCTGGGGCGCGCGGCGCGCCGCAAGAACGTGCGCGGCGCGTTTGACTGCGACCGTGTGCTCGGGATTCGGCAGGTCGCGCTGGTCGATGACGTGATGACCACCGGGGCAACACTCGATGCGGCAGCCGGTGCGCTCAAGCGTGCCGGCGTTGAACGGGTTTCGGCCTGGGTGGTGGCGCGTGCCGCAACCCCCGCCGGGTGATAGGAAGGTCAACGCCATGTTCCATGTGGTGCTGGTTCGCCCGGAAATTCCGCCCAACACCGGCAACGTCATCCGGCTTTGCGCCAATGCCGGCGCGCAGTTGCATCTGGTGCACCCGCTCGGCTTCGAGTGGGATGATGCGCGGGTGCGGCGCGCCGGCCTCGATTACCACGAGCTCGCAACCATCCGCCACCACTCGACTTGGGACGCCTGCCTGGAAGCGCTGCGCGGCAGCCGGCTGTTTGCGGTCGAAACGCGCCAAGCCGCGCGCTACGATGCCAACGCCTATCAACCCGGTGACGCGTTTGTGTTTGGCCCGGAGACCAGCGGCCTGGGGCCGGCCGAATTGCGCGCGATCCCCGAAGCCCACCGCATCGTGTTGCCGATGCGGTCGGGGAACCGCAGCCTGAACCTGTCCAACGCGGTGGCGGTGATGGTGTTCGAGGCGTGGCGGCAAAACGGTTTTGCCGGCGGAGAATGGAGCGGACTTGGCGGCGGTTGATTCCGCGCCGCGCAAACGCATCCGCCTGAATGGATGGCAACAGAAAAACCACCCGCCGCCCCGGGGGAGGGCGGCGGGCGTTGCTGCCGCAGCGCGGTTATTCGACCGCGATGCGCTTGGCCGAGACAGACACTTTCTTCGGCAAGACCAGGTTGAGAACGCCGTCGTTGTACTTGGCGCTCACATTGGCCTCGTCGATGTCCAGGCCGAGATTGAAGGTGCGCGAGGTCTTGCCGTAGAAGCGTTCGCTGTGCAGCAGCTTTTCGCCTTCCTTGGCGTTGGTTTCACGCTTGATTTCGGCCACGATGCTCACTTCGTTGCCGTCCACGTTGACATGGATGTCTTCCTTCTTCACGCCGGGAATCGCCGCGGCGACCCGATAGGCGTTGGCGTCTTCGGTCACTTCGATGCGGATCGGTTCGATGCCGTTGCCGCCCATGTCCGCGACCGGCCGGAAAAAACCGGCGAACAGGTCGTCCAATGCGGGAAATTCGGCGAATGCCGGGGCGCGACGGTTGTTCAGTCTGACCAGGGTATTCATGATGGGCTCCTAAGAAACAGTTGATCGGAAGCACGTCCAAGATCGGGTCGCATCGCGGCTTTTCAAGTCCCGAAAGGGGCCAAAAAACAGCCCCCGGTCAGATTTCTTATAGACTGTGTAACTGAGCAAACAGAACGAACTATGGGCGAGACGAAAAATATCAAGCCGGGACCCGCGCAGCAGGCGGCGTTTGCCGAGATCGAGTCGCACCGGCCCTACCTGATGCGCTTTGCGCTGGCCAAGCTGCGCGATGGCGCGCAAGCCGAAGAGGTGGTGCAGGAAGCGCTGCTGGCCGCGCTCGAATCGATCGGCAGTTTCGCCGGGCAGTCGAGCCTGCGGACCTGGCTGACCTCGATCCTCAAGTTCAAGATCATCGATTTCCAGCGGCGCGTGGTTGCAGAACGCGCCCAGTTCGCCTGCGCGCCCGACGAGGACGCCGGCGCCGACCCGGACTGGATGGACCGCATGTATGACGCCACCGGCCATTGGAGTCCGCGCCTGGCCGAGTGGACCGATCCGGACGGCGCTCTGGAGCAGCGCCAGTTCTTCGAGGTGTTCGAGCGTTGCATGGACAAACTCCCGAAGTCCACCGCGCGGGTGTTTTTCAAGCGCGAGGTCATGGGGTGCGAGACCGAGGAAATCTGTAAGGAAGAGGGGATCACCTCGTCCAATTGCTGGGTCATGCTGCACCGGGCACGGCTCGCGCTGCGCGAATGCCTGGATCGAAACTGGTTTCAAGGAGCCCGAAATTGAGCAATGCGGACTGTGACCTGTCGTGCAAGGAGGCGGCGCGCCTGATGAGCCGGCGGCAGGATGCGCCGTTGAATGCGGACGAAACCGAACGCCTCAAGCAACACCTCTACGAGTGCCTGAGTTGCCGGCGCTTCGACACGCAATTGCAGTTCCTGCGGCGCCTGGCCCGGCGCTATGCCGAGGCCGGCGGCTCCTGAGCGGCTGTAGGCCCGTCAGCCGCGTTCGATTCAGCGTGCCGCCGGTTCCGGCAGCGGCGTCTCGACTTCACCGAGCAGGGACCACGCCCCCTCGTGGCGCACCCAGACGCGCAAGGCATGGCCGCGCCCGGGAGCTTGGCCGCTGCGGCTGTAGCGGCTCAGCGAATACGCAAAGTCGCCGGCCGCAGAGACCCCGGACGCGAGGATTTCCCAGTTGACGGCCTCGGGCATGGTCGCCAGCGCCTCGCGCAAGGCCGCGCCTTCGAGCGGCGCAACGCCTTCGCGCAGCAGCCGCGCCAGCGGATGCGCCACGACCCGGTAGGCCGCACGCACCCCGTCCTTGCGCACCCGATCGGCAAACGCGCCTTCCGCGTCGCCCTTCAGCGCCGGGGCTTTCGGCAGCTCGACCGTGCGCAGGAGCGCATCGGCCAGGGAGGGCTGCGGGTGCGAAATGCCGTGGTCGAGCAGCACTTTCCAGGTGCCATCCGCCTGCTTTTTCCACACCGAGAAGAACTGGCCGTAAGCCGGCGGTGCTGCCGGGTCGGCTTTCGCGACGCGCTTCCACGGGCCGGTGGAAAACCCCAGGTCGCCCGAAGCCGAGACTGCGGCCAGCTGCGATCGCCAGTCGAGGATGATCGGCGGATCCGGACGCGGGCCGAGGAACTCCTGCGCATTGACCGGCTCCGGGCGCAACAGCAGCGCATCCGGCGCCATGTAGGCGATGAAAGCCGCACGCATGCCGTGGCGCACCGAATGCGCGGCAAAGCGTCCTTCTTCGGCGGCGAGGTCCAGTGCGGAGAAGGCCATGGCGCCGGTGCTCAGCACGATGGCGGTTGCGGCCCATGCAAGCGCGATGCGGGGGGTGGACATGGCAACGGCTCCCGAGTGGAGGAACAGCCGCCATTGTGAACCGATCTGCGGCAACGCACTGCAACGTCCGATCGCAGCCGGCAACACGCGGCGTGGGTCACAACACGTAGCGCGACAAGTCCTCGTTCTTCGACAGTTCGCCCAGCTTGGCGTCGACCATCGCCGCGGTCATCACCACGCGGCCGCCGGAAAGGCCGCTGTCGTAGGAAAGGTCCTCGAGCAGCTTTTCCATCACCGTGTACAGGCGGCGCGCGCCGATATTCTCGGTGCGCTCGTTGACCGCGAAGGCGATCTCGGCGAGGCGCCGCACCGCTTCCGGCGCGAATTCGAGTTCCAGCGCCTCGGTCTTCATCAGCGCCTGGTATTGGCGCGTCAGGCACGCGTCGGTGTTGGTGAGGATTGCGCAGAAATCGTCGATCGACAGCGAGGCCAGTTCGACGCGGATCGGCAGGCGACCCTGCAGTTCCGGGATGAGGTCCGAGGGCTTGGCCAGGTGGAACGCGCCCGAGGCGATGAACAGGATGTGGTCGGTCTTGATCATGCCGTGCTTGGTCGAGATCGTCGTGCCCTCGATCAGCGGCAGCAGGTCGCGCTGCACGCCCTGGCGCGAGACATCGGCGCCCTGCATGTCGGACCGGCTGGCGATCTTGTCGATTTCGTCGATGAAGACAATGCCGTTCTGCTCGACGTTCTGGATCGCCTTGACCTTGGTTTCCTCGTCGTTGACCAGCTTGAGCGCCTCCTCGTCGGTCACCAGGCGCATTGCTTCCCTGACCGTGAGCTTGCGCGTCTTGCGCCGGCCGCCGCCCATGTTCTGGAACATGCCTTGGATTTGCTGCGTCAGCTCCTCCATCCCGGGCGGGCCGAAGATCTCCATGCTGGCCGGCAGTGCCGAGACTTCGATCTCGATCTCGCGCTCGTCGAGCTTTCCCTCGCGCAGCATCTTGCGAAACTTCTGCCGGGT
>DASUDU010000393.1:0-6319 GCA_036275435.1 Usitatibacteraceae bacterium
AGGACGATGTGCCGGAAGCGGGTCCAGACTGCCGCGTCGCGCAGCATCGACAGGTAAGGCGCCAGGCCGGTCCCGGTTGCGAACATCCAAAGGTCCTCGACGGGATTGAGACGCTTGAAACGCTCCAGCGTGAGGAAGCCCTGCGCGGCCGGGTCGAGCAGGACCACGCTGCCGAGGTTGAAGCGCCCGACCCTTCCGGAAAATTCGCCATTGGGAAGGATCACGAGAAAGAACTCGAGGAAGTCCTCCCCGGGTGCCGAGACGATGGAGTAGGCCCGCCACAGCAATTGGCCATCCTCGGTGCGAATGCCGATGCGCGCGAATTGGCCGGGCAGGAACCGGTATGTGTCCGGTCGAGAAATGCGCAGCGACATCAGCCCGGGATTCCAGCGGTGGATCCAGGTAACCTGTTGCTCGTGAAATTGCTGCGCGAGCGTGGCGGCCGCGGTGACCGGCGTCATCAAGCGGTCAACCGCGCTTCAGGGCGGGTCGCGAAGTCTTTCCGGAAACCGAGAAGCTCGCGCGATCCTGGGCAACACTCGAGCGCAATTCCGCGCCCAGGCTGCCGGTGAGGTTGCCGCTGGCATGCTGAACGGCAATCGAGCCCGATGCCTGCAGCACGCCGCCGGATAGCTTGAGTTTTTCGTAGCGGATCATGCCGTCGCCGGCCCGCAGCTGACCACTCATCTCGGCGAACTTCGTTTGCCCGCCCACGCTGCCGGGCGAGCGCATCGCCTGCACCAGGTCGACGTTGCCCACCGAGCCGTCCTTTGCCGCAAAGGTCCCGTTGATCACCGGCCGGTCGAGCAACTCGACCAGCGTTGGCGCGCTGGCCGCCAGGGTGAACTGGCCATCCATGCGCCCGGCTATGGAAATATCGCGGGTGAAGACTTCGGTCAATTGCTCCAGCTTGATACGTTCGGCATTGATCTCGGCGGCGAGCGCGTATCCGCCCTTCCACTCGACCTTGAGCGAGCCGTTGGCAGCGCCATCGAGCAGCTTCGCGTCGAACTTCGGGAACGTCAGCGTATCGCCGGAAAGGATTCCGACGGCATTGACGCTCGCCACCGGAACCGGCGCGCCGAACGGCAATTGCGCTGCCCGCGCGGAAAAATCGACTTGCCATTCCCCGGGAGCGGCCGGCTGCTCGGCACTGCCTTTGCTCGGCGAAAAATCGGCGCTCCACTTCCCGGAGCGGACGCGCGCGCCGGCCTTGACGATCTTTCCCGACTTGTCCAACGCCAATTCCGCATCGAACGGATCAATGGCGATGCCCTTGACCTCGAGCTTGACATTCTTGATCACGACCTTTCCGATCGTAACCCCCTTGCCGCGGTTCTCCGAATCGCCCCACTTTGGAACCCGCAGCAATGCGTCGGCGGAAATGCTTGCCTCGCCGATTTCCAGGGTTTCGATCGCGAACTTGTCCCCAAACACCGATCCGATGTCCATGTAGAGCTTGACGCCGGTTGCCTTGGCATCCTGCACCTTGCCGATCGCCAATTGCTCCAGCGACACATAGGGCCGCGGGAACAGCCGGATGTGCATGCCGTCCGCCGAGACATCGTCGTGCAACCATTCCCCCATCGCCTTGGCGAGCCGGTTGCTGGCGGCTCCAAGCGGCATGACATGGATTGTGACCAGCCCGACAACAACCAGCGCAATCAGCCCGGTCAATACCCATTTCATCGGACTGGACTTCTTCTGCCCGCCGTATTTGAAAGCCTTCTTCTTGGCATCGGGATCGATGCCCAGCGCGGAGTCGCGCTGGCGTTGTTCCTCGAGTTCGCGCAAGCGCGCGACCTCGGCGGCGCGCTGCCGTGCTTCCGCCTCTTCCTCGGCGCGAAAACGCTCCTCGGCCTTTTCCCGCGCCGCACGCTCGCTGGCGATGCGGCTCTCCGCATCGCGGCGCTCGGCATCGACCCGCGCCTGTGCCTCACGCTCGGCTTTCTCACGCGCCTCCGCATGCTGCGCGGCTTCGCGCATCGCCAGTTCGCGCGCCCGCGCTTCCTGCAGCGCCTTTTCTTCGGCCTGCTCGCGCGCGTGCTTTTCCGCAGCCATTCGCGCCTGGTTTTCGCGCTCGGCCTTTTCACGCATTTCGACTTCGATCAGCGCCTGCGCCTGGGCGCGGATCTTCTCTTCCTTTTCCGCAGCCAGCCTTGCCGCCATTTCGGCCTCGACGCGCGCGCGTTCAGCCGCTTCCTCGCGCGCACGTGCTTCGAGCCGCGCCCGCGCAGCAGCGTCGGCTTCCTTGCGCGCCTGAGCCTCGGCCTCGGCACGCCGGCGCGCTTCCTCCTCGGCCTTCATCCGGACCTGGATTTCCGCCTCGGCCTGCTTGCGCGCCTCCTCCTCGGCCTTCAAGCGGGCGAGCATCTCGGCAGCCGCCTTCGCAGCCGCCTCGGCTTGCTGCTCGGCCATCAATTTCGCTTCGCGCTCGACCCGCGCCTTTTCCTCGGTGATGCGCGCCATCTGCTCTTCCATCTCGGCGCGAATCCGCTTTTCCTGCTCGGCCAGCATGCGCTTGGCGTCTTCCTCGGCAGCGCGCTTGGAGTCCTCGCCGGCCTTGAGCAACGACGCCCGCTCGTTGCGCAATTGCTCTTCGAGCAGGCGCCGCGCTTCCTCGCGCGCCTCCTCGGCTACCGCAGCTTCAACCTCGGCGCGGGCACTCTCTTCGATGTCGGCGCCCTTGAGCATTTCCTTCATCTCGGCGCGGACCTTGGCCTCGATTTCCGCTTTCAACTGCTGCCGCAGGTCGCGTTGCGCAAGCTCCAGTTCTTCCTGCTGCTTCTTTGCCGCGGCCTCCGCCTGCACCCGCTGTTCCGCAAGTGCCTTGGCCTCGGCCTCAGCCTTGGCGCGCGCAGTTGCCAGGGCCTGCGCCTCGGCCTCGGCCTTGGCGCGCGCTGCTGCCAAGGCCTGCTGGTGCGCGGTCTCCTTTTCCAGTTGCTCACGCGTCAGGCGATTGCGCGTGTCGGAAAGCGTCTGGCGCTGCTTCTTTTCTTCAGCCAGCTTCGCCTCCAGGTCGCGCCGCGCAACTTCGGCTGCCTCCTGCACGCGTTTTGCTTCCTCAAGCGCGCGCTGCTCGGCTTCGCGCTTGGCCTTGGCCTCGACTTCAAGGCGGGCGCGAATCTGTGCCTCGCGCTCGGCGCGCGCCCTGGCCTCGGCCTGGGCTTTTTCGCGCGCGACAGCCAGCGCCGCTTCGAGTTCGGCATCTTTCTTGGCCTTTTCGGCGGCGGCGGCGGCCTCCACCTGCTGGGCGCGCATCGCCTGGGTCGCGGTGAAGTCCGGCGGCGGTGTCGTTGCCCGCTCGACCTGATCGCCCGTCGGCCGGCGAAATTGCGAGGGCTTGAAGACCGGTTCCATCGGCGCCAATGGCGCAACCGGTACGGTCTTTCCCGGGGCCGTGAAATCGAAGTCGTCCTCGCCGCCGAAGTCTGACAGGGGAATTTCCTGCTTGACCTCAAAAACCTTGATGAAATTGTCCTTCTGCAACTGCGCCAGGAATTTCAGGAGGGCGGGAAGTTGGTAATCGGCTCTTTCCGCAATCGTGGCCACGTTCGACTTGCCGTCGATCGCCTTGAGGATTTTCATCAGGTCGCGCGACAGCGACTGGGTCTTTTGATTGACCTGCATCACGCCTTTGGCGGTCTTCGTGTAAATGGTCTTGGCGTCCATCAGTTCACTCTGCCTGTGAAGTGTTCTCAGCGTCGATGAAACAGCGGGAGGGTGCTCGCCGAACAACCAATGGATGAATCAGTTCCCCATTGTTGGTTGATCGTTTTGCCGAGCGCAATCTTCTCACGAATTGGCGTCCGACGGTGCTGCGGCGCGGGCCGACCCGCCCTTGAAGGTCAACGTCGGCGGCCTCCTGCACGTTGCTTGTGTATCGGCTCGCCCGGCCCCCACGGAGTCCTTGTCATGGCCACCCGACTGATTCGCTGGTTGTGCGTCGCAGCATCGCTGATCGTCGCGACGCAATCGCTCGCTTCCCCACCCGCCAGAACCGGGCGCGTCACGCACCTCGAGGGGCGCGTTTCGATCTACCTGGACCGCGAAGACGGCTGGCGCGCGGCGCGTCTGAACATGCCGGTGACGAGCGAAAACTCGCTGTGGACGGACGGCGTGGCGCGCGCCGAAATCCGCATCGGCGCATCGGCAATCCGCCTCAACGACGACACAACCCTCGACCTGGTTGCGGTGCAGGATGACCTCACGCTAGGCAACTTGCAGCGCGGCACGCTCAGCCTGCGCATCCGCCAGTACGAAATCGACGATTTCGCCGACAAGGTCCAGATCGACACCGCCGACGGGCGCGTGATCCTCGAAACCGACGGACGCTACCGCATCGACGTGGCGGCTGGTGGATTCGATACCCGGGTCAGCGTTTTTTCCGGGCGGGCACGCTTCGAAAACCGCGAGACCCGCGTTCCTGTCGAGGCCGGAAAGCAACTGGTGGTGCGCGGGTTTGGCTCGGGCACGGCCGTCGACATCCGCGTCGAGGCGGCCCTGGAGAGCGGATTCGATCGTTGGGCCGAGGCGCGCGATGCGCGCTGGGATCGTACGCACAGTCGCATCGTCCGCGAGCGCTGGGTGTCCCCGTACATGACCGGCTATGAAGACCTCGACGAATACGGCGAGTGGCTGGAAGACCGTGAATATGGGCGCTTGTGGGCACCGCGCACAGTCGCGATCGGCTGGGCGCCTTATCGGTATGGGCATTGGACCTACCTGCGTCCGTGGGGCTGGACCTGGGTCGACGACGCGCCCTGGGGCTTTGCGCCGTTCCATTACGGTCGCTGGGTGCAGGTGCGCAACCGCTGGTGCTGGTGGCCGGGCGACTACCGCCCGCGCCCGGTCTATGCACCGGCCCTCGTGGCGTGGTTCGGCACTCCCGGTTTCGGCTTCACGGTCAGCGGAGCAGCTTCCGTCGGCTGGTTCCCATTGGGCCCGCGCG
Source organism: Usitatibacteraceae bacterium (assembly GCA_036275435.1). GTDB lineage: Bacteria > Pseudomonadota > Gammaproteobacteria > Burkholderiales > Usitatibacteraceae > UKL13-2. Next base: position 4,952 of record DASUDU010000393.1, read on the forward strand.
AACACTACGTGCCACCCTACGGGCACAACAGCGTGTACCTGCAAAACATCAATGGCGTCACCAACGTGGCCATCGTCCAGCCGCCGCGCAGCTATTTGCACCACGTCAATGGCGCGACCATCGTCGCAAACCCGGTTTTCACCGGAGGACGCCACGTCGGCAGCGGATACACGCGCCTGCCGCCGGCAAGCCTGGCGCAGCAACCGGTTGTGACCAACGTCGGACTGACGCCGCGGTTTTCACGCGATCCGCGAACGATGCCGGATCGCCGGGTCGGGCCGCCGGCTCCGCAGCCGCGCTTTGACGCCGCGGTCCCGCCGCCGGGGCAGCCGAGAATACGCGCTCCGAAAGAATCGCATGCGGAACCGGTGCGTGGCGGGCCGATGCCCGCGCCGTCGCGCGAATTTCCCAGCCCTGCGCAACCGCGCGTGCAAGCGCCCGTACCGCCTGCGGCAGCCACCGCGCCGCAAGGCGCTCCCGCAGCGCTTCCCCCGGGCTCTTCCGCTCCGGCACGGGCAATGCCCCCGCCGGCAGCCAGACAGGATTTCGAGCGCACGCCGGGCGAGCGCGAAGCCCGTGCACCGCGCACGCGCGGACGCCAGCCTGCCCCGGAAACTGTCGTGCCGGCCGCCCCCCCGGCGCCACCAGCACCCCACCGCGCTGCACCCCCGGTTGCACCGGCATCGCCGCCACCGGCCATCACCGGACCGGCACCCCACTCCGACAAGGCGCCCAAGCCCCGCCACGAAGAGCGCGAGCCATCGGACAAGCCGCGCGGCGAACCGCGCGCCCAGCCCAAGGCCGCCATCAACTGAACGCGCGGCACCCCCGCTTCAGTGCCCCGGGGAAAACGCGCTGGCACTCGGCACGGACCGGCCGCAATTCCGTTCCCGGATGCAACGCCGAAGGCTAGCGGCGCCGCTCCCAGTACGGCGGATCGCCGTAGGTCTCCTTGAGGAACTCGATGAACAATTTCACCTTGGCAGGCAGGTGCTGGCGATCCGCGTAGACGGCGTGGATGTCGTTCGACGGCGCGGCATACTTGGCCAGCACCTCGACCAACCTGCCCTTTTCGATTTCATCCGCGACCTCCCAAGTGCTGCGCCAGGCCAGACCATGCCCGGCCAGTGCCCATCGCGTCAGCACCTCGCCATCGTTGCAGTGCAGCCGGCCGCCGGCCTTGATCGCGACATGGCGCGCGCCGTCCTTGAATGTCCAGGTGTCGTGCAGGCCTTCGTCCGAAGCGGTGACCAGGCAGTTGTGTCGTGACAGGTCGGCCAGTGCCTGCGGCTTGCCATTGCGTTTCAGGTAGTCTGCCGAGGCGACCACAACGCGGTGATTGCGCGCAAGACGCGTCGCGATCAGGTC